>JBFLWB010000072.1 GCA_040758155.1 Thermodesulfobacteriota bacterium | reverse complement strand
TGGGCAGTGGGCGAGGCGCCGCCGTTTACCGTGGCACTGCTGCGCTTCGCGATCGCGGCTCTCGTGCTCTTCATCCTGATCGCATGGACCGTCCGGAGGGGCGGATCGCCGGAATGTGCCCGCCTCCCCCGGGGGGCGGGCCAGTGGATCGGCCTCCTCTCCCTGGGCCTCACCGGGGTATTCCTGTACAACTTCTTCTTCCTCAAGGGGCTGTCGTTCACAACGGCGACGAACGGCTCGCTCATCGTCGCGCTCAACCCCCTGATAACCGCGGTGCTGTCCGCGCTGCTGCTGACGGAGCGGATCGGGCCGGCCCGGTGGCTGGGGCTCCTCGTCGCCCTGTCCGGCGTGGCGGTGGTCGTGTCGAACGGATCCTTCGAGGCGCTTCGGAGCCTGTCGCTGAACCCCGGAGACCTCCTGCTGCTGGGGGCGCCGCTGATGTGGGCGCTCTACACCGTCCTCGGGAAGAAGGTCCTCGCCCGCTTGCCGCCGCTGACCGCGACCGCGTACGCGGCCCTCTTCGGGGCGCTCCTCCTGCTGCCCGCGGCCCTCCTGGAGGGGCCGCTCCAGGAAACGGCAGGAGGCCTCACGCGCTGGGGATGGCTCTCGGTGCTCCAGTTGTCGCTCCTGGGGACCGTGGCCGGCTTCGTCTGGTGGTACGACGCGGTGGCGGAGATGGGCGCCTCGCGCGCCGCGGCCTTCGTCTACCTCGTGCCGCTTTTCGGCGTCATTCTCTCGCACTTCATCCTTTCGGAGGCCGTTGGAGCCGCAAGGATCGTCGGCGGCGCGCTGATCGTCGCAGGCGTATACGCCGGGAGCCTTTCGCGGAAATGAAAAGACGCCGGGGAGGTTTCCCTCCCCGGCGCCGCAAGCTGGCGGGGGACACTCTTCCCCTTCGCCCGCGTTTGAAGCGAAGAATGTCCCCCTCTACCCTCGATCCCGGCCGCGTTACTCGCCACCGCCGCCCTGATCGATCATGCGACGCTCAGGATAAAACGGGTTGAAATGCGTGTCCGTCGGAGCCAGCTTGTCGCCGAGCGACTTCTCCGGAACAGCGCCGGTTTCCACCGGTTCGCTCGCGGGCCACGCCTCCGCTTTGATGGACTTATCCACCCCGAACGGCACCATGTCTCCCGAGTATCCCGGTCCGCCCGCGAAGGCCGGAGCCGCCGCCGCAGCCAGCGCCATCGCCGCCACCACCGCCATGAACTTTTTCATCGCTTCCTCCTTCTTCCCGGGCCCGCCGGGTCGATTCACGATTTCCTGATTATCGATAATGCATATTGAGTGCCAAGGACTACCGAACGGCAACACTCTACAAATAAAGGGCTTTTCGGAGGGAACCTTTACAGGTCCAGGGGGTTCGGAGAATATTCGTCAACGGGGATCGGAATATTCTCCCGCGGCGGCGCGTCGATGACATCGATCACCCCAAACGAAAAGCGCCGGGGAGTCTCCTCCCCGGCGCCTGCGTCCATCGCTCGACGGAACATGTCCCGCCGGTCAGTTCCCCCCGCCGCCCAAATCGATGACACGAGTCTCGGGGTAGAACGGATTGTAGTGCGTGTCGGTCGGGGACAGCCTGTCAGCGAGCGACTTCGCCTGGACGGACCCGGTTTCCACGGGTTCGCTCGCAGGCCATCCTTTCGCTGTAATGGACTTTTCCACCCCGAACGGCACAGCATCTCCCGAGTATCCCGGCCCTCCGCCCGCAAAGGCCGGAACCGCCGCCGCGGCCAGCGCCATCGCCGCAATCACCGCCATGAACTTTTTCATCGCTTTCCCCCTCCTTTTTTCCCGGGCCCGCCGGATCGATTCACGATTTCTTGATCATTGTTACTGCATGGAGAGTGCCAAAGGCGGATGGGCGACAACACACGACAACCAAAGGGTTTTTCGGAGGGATCTTCTACAGGAGCAGGGGATTCGGAGAATATCCGTCAACAGGGAACGGAATATTCTCCTGCGGGGCCGCGACCGGACGGCATGCTCAATCCTCCATCAGCTCCGCTCCATATCGCCGGGCCAGCCCGCGCAACTCGAAGTACGGGATTCCGAGGAAGGCATCGACCACCGCCGGATCGAAATGACGCCCGCGATCCGTTCCGATCGTGTCCGCGGCCGCGCGATACGACAGGGCGGTCTTGTACGGACGTTCCATCGTCAGTGCGTCGAAGACGTCGACCACCGCGAAGATCCTCGCCCCGATCGGGATCTCGTCTCCCTTCATGCCCCGGGGATAACCCGTACCGTCGTATTTTTCATGGTGGAACCGGACGATCTCCCTGGCGCCGGACAGAAACGGTATCCGCTGCAACAAGGAGGCGCCGAGCTCGGGATGGCGCCGGATCATTTCCCACTCCTCCCCGGTCAACGCGCCCTTCTTGAGCAGGACGCCGTCCGGAATGCCGATCTTGCCGACGTCGTGCAGGAGGGCGCCCATCTCCAGGCTTTCCATGACGGATCCCTCTCCGATTCCCATGCGCCGCGCCAGGAGCAACGAGTATTCCTGGACGCGCTTCGAATGCAGGCCGGTCTCCCGTTCCCTGAGATCGAGCGACGAGGCGAGCGCGGCGATCGTTTCCCTGTGGGCGTCCGCCGTCTCTTCGAGAGCGCGCCGTTCCCTCCGGGCGAGGCAGGACGCGGTCAGCGCGACGATCCAGTAGCTTGCGATCTCGCCGGCCTGATCGGCCTGCGTCATCCGATACCCTCCCCAGTCCAGCAGGATGTGGAGCATGAACACCCCGCTGACCGCCCCCGCGACCAGGAGGGTTCCCCGAAGGCCCAGCCAGGCGGCCGCCATCAGGATGGGAACATAGAAGAACTTCTGGAAGAGGATGTGAAGCCAGTGCCATCCGTGAAGGCCGGACGGCATGAGGAAGTGTGCGGCGGCGACGACGAAGACCGCGATGGCGATACCGCCTTCGCGCCGGAGATCCGGGGTGCGGCGGGAGCGGGCCATGGTTTCTTCCTTGCGCACCCGCTCCCGCCTCCCGCTCACTTCAACGTGTACGAGAATGTTGCGGTCCCTTTCCGCCCGCCGGATTCGATCTCCGCCTTGAAGGAATATTTCCCCGGCTTCGGAAGGTTGACGTCCACCCCGAAGTGCCCCTGCATCGCCATGAACTCCGCCTTCGTTTCCTTTTTATCGGGGCCGGTGACGACAATCGTTCCCTTTCCTTCCTTGACCGGCGAGTTCGTCTTCGCATCGGACAGGTCGAGCGCGATGTGATGGGAGTTCGGCATCGGCCCCGATGCCTTCATTCCCAAAGATTCGATGTGCGCCTTCATGTCCATGATCCGGGCCTCGCCCTTCCAGGGGCCGATCGTCCCCGAAAAGACCTTGTCCCCCATCTTCGGCATGTCGTGGCCGCCCATCTTCATGTCGCCGTGCCCACCGGACATTCCCTCGTGCCCTTTATCGGCCGCCCAAACAGCCGCGGGAAGCGCCAGAAGCGCCAGCACCGCGATGAATGCCGCCGATCGAACCGCCGTTTTCATACGCCCCATTTTCCCTGCCTCCTCTTGTTTTTTTCGTCGGGTCCTCTCGCGCTCAGGCCGTCGTGGCCGCCGCCGGCGGGAGCTCCCGCTTCTTCCACAGCTTGTAGATCGCCGGATACACCGTAAGCTCCAGGAGGAACGAGGTGATCAGCCCGCCGATCATCGGCGCGGCGATGCGCTTCATGACGTCGGCGCCGGCCGATGTGGACCACATAATCGGCAATAATCCCATGAAGGCGGCGGCCACCGTCATCATCTTGGGCCGCACCCGCTTCACGGCGCCGTGGATGATGGCCTCGTCCAGCTCCGCCAGGTTCCTCACCAGTCCCCGCTTCTTCGCGTCGTCATACGAAAGGTCCAGGAACAGCAGCATGAACACGCCGGTCTCGGCATCGAGTCCCATCAGGGCGATCATCCCCACCCAGGCGGCGATGGACACGTTGTAGCCGAGCAGGTAGAAGAGCCAGATCGCGCCGATCGCGGAGAACGGCACGGCGAGCATCACGACCGACGCCTTGAACGCGCTACGGGTGTTCATGTAAAGCAGGATGAAGATCAGGACCAGGGTCAGAGGGATCACCAGCTTGAGCCGCTCGCGGACGCGGATCATGTTTTCGTACTGCCCGCTCCACTGAAGGACATAGCCCGGCTTCAGCGAGATCTTTTCGGCGACGATCTTCTTCGCCTCCTCGACGTAGCCGCCCACGTCCCTTCCTGCGATATCGACGTACACATAACCCGCCAGGAACCCGTTCTCGTCCCGCAGCATGGCGGGCCCCTGCAGCAGCTTCACGTCCGCAAGCTGGGCGATGGGCACCTGCACCCCCATCATCCCGGTGGGCACGAGCACCCTTCCGAGGCGGTCGAGATCCTCCCGCAGCTCCCTCGGGTACCGGAGGTTCACGGAGTATCGCTCCCTGCCCTCGATCGTCGTGGTGATGTTCTCCCCGCCAATGGCGCTCATGATCACGTCCTGGAGCCTCTCGATCGTGAGGCCGTACCGGGCGAGCTGGTCGCGCTTCGGCACGATGTCGATGAAGTAGCCGCCGGTCACGCGTTCCGCGAAAACGCTTCGGGTGCCCGGGACGTCCTTCAAATAATGCTCGAGATGCTCCCCGATCTTCTGGATCTCGTTGAGGTCGCTGCCGTACACCTTGATCCCGACCGGAGTCCGGACGCCCGTCGTCAGCATGTCGATCCGGGCCTTGATCGGCATCGTCCATGCATTCGTGGCGCCGGGGAAGCGGACGACCGCGTCCATCTTCGACACCAGCTCGTCCCACGAAATGCGGTCGGGCCAGATGGGACGAAGCATGGATTTAAGGAAATCCGGAGCCCAGCTCGAGTACCAGCGCTCCTTCGGGCTCCATTGCGAGGGATCCTTCAACACGACCGTGGTCTCCATCATGGAGAACGGCGCGGGGTCTGTGGAAGTGTCGGCGCGCCCGGCCTTCCCGAACACGCGCTCGACCTCCGGGAAGCTTTTCAGCAGCTTGTCCTGCCGGACCAGCAGGTCCTGCGCCTGCGCCACGGAAAGCCCCGGCAGCGTCGTCGGCATGTAGAGCATGGTGCCTTCGTTCAGCGGAGGCATGAACTCGCTGCCGAGCCGCAGGTACACGGGAATGCTCAGCGCGAACAGCGCCAATGAGGCGGCGATGACCGTTTTCGGGCGGCGCAGCACGTATCGGCACGCCGGTTCGTAGATGCGGAACAGCCTGCGGCTGATGGGATGCTTCTCTTCGGAATAGTACTTGCCGACGAAAAGTGACGTGGCGAGCTTTGCCAGAAATTTCGGCCGGAACGTATACGGATCGATCCGGGCGAACATCATCCGCTGCGCAGGGTTGAGCGTGACTGCGAGGACCGCGGCCAGCGCCATCGCCAGGTTCTTCGAGTACGCGAGCGGCTTGAACAGCCGCCCCTCCTGGTCGACCAGCGTGAAGACGGGGAGGAACGCCACGGCGATGACGAGCAGGGAGAAGAAGACCGACGGCCCGACCTCCTTCAGCGCCTCTAGACGGATATCGTGGAAATCGCCTTTCCGCCCGCCCGCGTCCCAGTGGTAGATCTTGTTGTAGGCGTTCTCGACCTCGATGATCGCCCCGTCGACGAGCACGCCGATCGATATCGCGATCCCGGCGATGCTCATGATGTTGATCGTCACCCCCATGTAATACAGGGGGATGAACGACAGGAGCACCGACACGGGAATCGTGATGATCGGCACGAGCGCGGAGGGGGCGTGCCACAGGAAGATCAGGATCACCAGCGCGACGATGGCGATCTCGACCAGGAGCTCGTGCTTGAGCGTGTCGATCGCCCGGCGGATGAGGTCGGAACGGTCGTAGGTCGTCACGAATTCGACGCCCTTGGGCAGCGAAGGCTCGAGATCCTTCATCTTCGCCTTGACGCGGTCGATGACGTTGATGGCGTTCTCGCCGTGGCGCATCACGATGATGCCGCCCACGTGGTCTCCCAGGCCGTCCAGGTCGGAGATCCCGCGCCGGATCTCCGGTCCGAGGGACACGCTGCCGATGTCCTTGACCAATACGGGGGCTCCGCCGGGGCCCGTCTTGACCACGACGTTTTCGAGGTCGGTCGTCTTCTTCGCGTACCCGCGCCCGCGGACCATGTATTCGGCTCCCGCGAACTCGATGAGTCGCCCGCCCACTTCGTTGTTGGACATCCGGATGGCTTCGATCACCATGCCGATCGGGATGCCGTAGGACGCCAGCCTGTTCGGATCCACCGTCACCTGGTACTGCTTCTGGAAACCGCCGATGGACGCCACTTCCGAAACGCCCGGGACGGACTGGAGGGCGTACCGGAGCGTCCAGTCCTGGTACGAACGGAGCTGGTCGAGCGAGAGCTTTCCCGAGCGGTCGACCAGCGCGTACTGGAAGATCCAGCCGACGCCCGTGGCGTCGGGGCCCAGCTCGGTCTGCACCCCTTGCGGCAGCCGCGGCTGGATCTTGGACAGGTATTCGAGCACGCGGGAGCGGGCCCAGTAGATGTCGGTGCCGTCCTGGAAGATCACGTACACGTACGAGAATCCGAAATCGGAAAATCCGCGGACCGCCTTGACGTTCGGGGCGCCCAGGAGCGCGGCCACGATCGGGTAGGTCACCTGGTCCTCGATGATGTCGGGCGACCGGTCCCATTTCGAATAGATGATCACCTGCGTGTCGGACAGGTCCGGGAGGGCGTCGAGGCGGATCTCCCGGAAGGTGTAGACGGCCATGACGCACGCCACCGCCACCGTGAACAGGGTGATGTAGCGGTTGACCGCGCAGAATTCGACGACGCGCTGGATGAAGGTGTCTTTCCGGTCCTCGCCGGGCGCTCCGCCGCCGTGAGGGTTCATTGCCCGCCCCCATGACCGGCATGGCCGCCCTGCCCCTGCGGCTGCGGCTCCGACGGCCCGGTTCCGCCGCCGGTCATCTTCGTGAGCGCCGCCCGCAGCTTCGACTCGGAATCGAGCAGGAAATTGGCGCGTACCGCGACCTTCTCGCCCGCCTTCACTCCGGAGAGGATCTGCGCCTTCCCGTTGCCGCGCACGCCCACCTTCACCTCGCGCGGCTCGAAGTTGCCGTCGCCCGTATCCACGAACGCGATCTGACGGATGCCGGTCTCTATCAACGCCGAGTCGGGTACGACCACGCCGGTCACGCTGTGCAGGTCGAGCGAAACGTTGGCGTACATCTGCGGCTTCAGCCGGAGGCCGGGATTGGGAAATTCGAAGCGCACCTTGAGCGTGCGGGTCTCCGGCGAGAACGTCGGGTAGATGAAGGCGACGCTACCTTTCAACTTCCTTTCCGGATCGGCCACCGTATCGAGGAGAGCCGTCTGCCCGACACGGACGGATTGCGCCTCGTACTCGTAAAGGTCGGCTTCGACCCAGACATGCGAAAGGTCGGTAACGGTGAGGAGGTCCATCCCCGGCATGACGCGGGTCCCCTCGAAGATCTCCTTGCCGGTCACATAGCCCGATACGGGGGCAAAAAGCGTGACGGTGCGCCGGACGTTTCCCGTCCTTTCCAGTTCCTTGACGAAGCTCTCCGGAACGTCGAACAGCTTCAGGCGCATCCGGGCCGCATCGGCGAGCCTCGAAGCCATCTCCCGCGCGTCCTCGTACGGACTTTCCTTCATGCGGTTCTCGCCCGCCCTGGCCAGGAGATACTCCCGTTGGGAAGCCACGAGATCCGGCGAATAGATCTCAAGCAGCGGCTGGCCTTTCGTCACCGTCTGACCGGTGAAGTTCGTGTACAGCTTCTCGATCCAGCCTTCGGTCTTCGTCTGGACGCGCCGGACGCGCGTCTCGTCGGGCACGACCAGCCCGACGGCGCGGACCGGATGGCTGATCTTCCCGTGCACGGCGACGGCACTCTGGATCCCCGCCAGTTGCACTCTCTCCATACCCACCTGGACGGCGGCGTATCCTTCGGGCATTCCGGCGCCGCCTCCCGTCCCCCGGACCTCGTCCTCGTACACCGGAACGTAGTCCATCCCCATCGAGTCCTTGGCGGGGGTCGGCGAGGTGATCGTCGGGTTCATCGGGTTGCGGTAGAAGAGGATCTTCCTTCCGCCCGCGGCTTTTGCGCCGGTGCCTTCTACCCGGGTCAGCTCCATTCCGCATATGGGGCATTTCCCCGGTTTGTCGGAAATGATGAAGGGATGCATGCCGCAGGTGTACTTCACGGCTTCCTGGGCGACGGCGACGTTATCCGCCGGGTGCGGGTGGAGCAGCAGGTGGAATGCAGGGATCCTGTAGAAGGCGACCACCCCTGCGCCGAGCAGGACCAGCAAGGCAACGGCGATTCCCGCCGTCCGGCGCTTCTTCGACGGCCCGCCGGGAGGAACGTCCCCGCCGGCTCCGGGCGTGTTCCCGTCGTTTCCGCTTTCGCTCGTCTTTCGTTCTTCATCCATCGCCTTATCTCCCGTCGAGTTCCTTTCCCGCCGCGGCCTCGAGCCGCGCTTTCGTCGCGTGCATCTCCCCCACCATCCCGGCGTACTCCCTGCGGAAGCCGAGCTCCGACATCAGCGAGTCCATCAGCATGGGAAAGTCGATCGTCCCGACGCGGTACGCCTCGAGGTTCGCCCGGACCGCCTGCTCCGCCTGCGGGATGAGGGTCGTCCGGTAGAGCCTCGCCACCGCCCCGAAGTTTTCGAGGGTGGAGAGCCCTCCCTCGATCGCGTTGGCCGCCTCGGCGTCCAGCGTCTCCCGGTCGCGGATCGCCATCTCACGCTCCGCGGTCATGGCCCGGATCCCCGGCTCGATCTTCCCCTTGCTCCAGACCGGCAGCGTCATCGACACCATTGCGGAGACCATGTCCCGGCGGCTCGTCCCGTCGGGCATCGCGTCCCGCTGCATGTAGGAGGCGGAAACCTCGAAATCCGGCCGGCGCTCGCTCCCGGCCTGCGCGATGCCGATATCGCCTTTGGCGATCCGCGCCAGGGCGGCCTTGCGCGCCGGGCGCTCCGATTCGTAGATCCCCCGGAGGGCGCGGGCATCGTACGGGAAGGAGAATTCCTCAAGGGGGTCGATCGCCGGAACCGCCTCTCCGGGGGGAAGCGCGGCCAGCGTGTTGAGGCGGATCGAGAGGACCCGCTCCCTGTTCTCCAGCGCCAGAAGCATCTCCCGCATCCTCTGGAAGTCGGTCTGTCCCCTCAAGACGTCCGGCTGCCGCCCTTTCCCGACGGCGAACATTTCGCGGGAAACGTCCACCACCTGCTCGAGCACCGCCCGGGTCCTCCGGACGATCTCCGCCTGGGCGCGCGCCGTCGAAAGCTCCGCGTAAGCCATCTTCACGTCCGCGCGCAGCATGTTGCGCATCTCGGCCATCTCGAATTCCGCCTGCTCCTTCTCCTTTTCCACGATCCGGGAGGCGCGGTCCCGCTTGCCGGGATACGGGAGCATCTGGGAAAGACCGATCTCCTTCCCAGTCATGTCCTCTTCCCGGAGCGACCAGCTCCCCACCGGTATGTTCGACAGGCCGACCCACAGCTTCGGATCGTCCAGCGCGCCCGCCCGTATCGCCTCGTTGCGCTTCAACTCGATCCGCTGCCGCATAGATTCGAGCGACGGGTATTTCGATATTGCCGCCTCGACGTAATATTCAACGGGCCGGGACGGCCCTTCCGCGAACGCGGGCACGGCCGCCGCCGTCGCTGCCGTAAGGATGAAGAGAGACAAAGAATGCGGGATTTTCCCGCTCAGATAAATCCTTCCCATCCGCAGTTCCTGCCTTCCGTGGCGTTCATGCCGTTATTTCCCCGGCTCTCCGCAGCAGGGGCCGCCGCATCCCGTGTCGGCAACCACGGGCTCTTCCGTGGGGCAGGCCGCGCAGGGGGGATCCTCCCGGAAAGAAACCGCCCCACCGAGCAGCACCGTCGCGGAAATCGACAGGACGACCGCCACCAAAATGGTCAGCATCCATGCCCTCCAGCCCGGCCTCGTGCGCCCTGCTTCCGGAGGAAGCGGTTCCTCCGTAAGATGCCCCGGCATTTCCGGAGATTTTTTTCCGTCATCCATCGCTTTTTCTCCCCTTCTCCCGCTTCCGCGGGTCTCAGACCGCCGGCTTCCATCCAGGAACATTTCCGAGGACCCGGTCTTCCTCCACCAACCCGTCGCGCAGGTGGATGGAGCGCGTGGCCCGCGAGAGGATCGCCCGGTTGTGCGTTACCATCAGGATCGTCTTTCCCTGCTCGTGAAGCCGGGTGAAGAGGTCGAGGATCTGCTCCCCCGTCCGGCTGTCGAGGTTCCCCGTCGGCTCGTCCGCCAGCAGGACGGGAGGATCGTGGACCAGCGACCGCGCGATGGCCACCCGCTGGCACTCCCCGCCGGAAAGCTGCGAGGGGAGCCGATCCTCCTTCCCGGAAAGGCCTACCGAAGCCAGAAGGCGATCGGCGGCCGTAGCCTTCTCCGCGGAAGACCCCCGTCCGGGGGCCATCGGCACCATCACGTTCTCCCGCGCCGTCAGGTACGGGAGCAGGTGATACGACTGGAAGACGAAGCCGATCGTCTTCCGCCGGAAGTCGGTCAGCCCGTCCGCCGGCAGGCCGGCGAGATCGACGCCGTCGATTTGGACCTCTCCCTCCGTCGGGACCTGGAGCCCGCCCAGGACCGTAAGGAGGGTGCTCTTCCCCGCGCCCGACTCCCCTGTGACCACCGCGTACTCCCCCCGGGAGATCTCCAGCGAGATCCCCCGAAGCGCCGCCGCCCGGGTGCCGTTGCTTCCGTAGATCATCGAAACGTCCTTCAGCCGAACGATCGTCATCCTTTCCTCCATGTCACAGTGTCCGGATCGCCTCAGTGGGCGACAGCGCCGCCGCGCGGCGCGCCGGCGGGACGGCGCCGAGCAGCCCCAGGAGCAGCCCCGCCGCCACACCCAGGAATGCGGGCGCGAACGCGATGCCCGGGTTCTCGATGCCGAACGCCGGCGATGCGAGGAAGGCGGCCGCGACGCCGGCCCCCGCGCCGAGGAGGGAGGCCAGCAGCGAAACCCACCCCGTCTCCCAGAACAGGAGCGAATGGATCGCCCTCCCGCGGAACCCGACCGCGCGAAGGACGCCGATCTCGGCGGTCCGCTCCTGCACCCCGCCCATCACGGTGACGAAGACCATCAGCCCGCCGATCAGCAGCACGATCGCCGAGACGCCGTATCCCATCCGCCGGAGCTGGTCCACCGCGGCCTTCCGGCTCTCGACGACCTGGCGGATCGCCGAAACGCGCGCGCCGGGCAGCGCCTGCCCGATCTGCGCGACGATGTCCTCGACCGGGCAATCCTTGCACAGCGCCGCCACCTCGAAATAGGTCACGGCGCCGGGCTTTCCCGCCATCTCCTGCACGTCGGCGAGGTCGGCGATGATCATGCCGTCCTCCTTCTCGCCCGTCGGGTGCAGGACTCCCGCGATCCGGAACGACCGCTTCCCTGCCGTGACGGTCCCGCCCGGCCCCTTGTCGAGCGCCCTCGCCGCCTCGGCGCCGAGCATGACTTCGCCGCGCTTCCCGATGCGGGAGCCCGCGACCTTCCACCAGGGACGCGCTTCCTCCATGATTTCGCCGCGGGGGAGCCCCATCCAGACGAGGTTCTTCCCCGAGGCGTCCGCCGCGGTCAAAAGGAACGGCACGACCAGCCGGATCCGGTCCTTGTGCGGGATCGATGCGATCCGCTCCCCGTCCTTCAGCGTGAGACTGGAACGGGCCACCTCGGTCCCGCCGAGGGAGATGTCTCCGAAGCCGATGGAGAGCTGCTCGGTCCGGGGAGACACGAGGATGTTCGCCCCGAACCGGTC
>JBFLWB010000071.1 GCA_040758155.1 Thermodesulfobacteriota bacterium | reverse complement strand
AAGGCGATGCTCGAGGACATCGCGATCCTCACCGGCGGGAAATCGATCGCCGAGGAGATGGGGATCAAGCTCGAGGCGGTCACCCTGTCCGACCTCGGGCGCGCCAAGCGGGTGGTCATCGACAAGGAGAACACCACGATCATCGACGGCGCCGGCAAGAAGTCCGACATCGAGGGGCGCGTGAAGATGATCCGGGCCCAGGTCGAGGAGAGCACCTCCGAGTACGACAAGGAGAAGCTCCAGGAACGGCTGGCGAAGCTCGTCGGCGGCGTGGCGGTGATCAACGTCGGCGCGGCCACCGAGAGCGAGATGAAGGAGAAGAAGGCGCGCGTCGAGGACGCCCTGCACGCGACCCGCGCGGCGGTCGAGGAAGGGATCGTGCCGGGCGGCGGCGTCGCCTACATCCGGGCGGCGGTCGCCCTGGACGGCCTGAAGATGGACCACGACCAGCAGGCGGGCGTGGACATCGTGAAGCGGTCGCTCTACGAGCCGGCGAAGCAGATCGCCATCAACGCCGGCCAGGACGGCGGCGTCATCGTCGACAAGATCAAGAGCGGCAAGGGGAACTTCGGCTACAACGCGGGGACGGAGGAGTTCGAGGACCTGATGAAGGCCGGCATCCTCGACCCGACGAAGGTGACCCGCGTGGCGCTGCAGAACGCCGCGTCGGTGGCGGGCCTCATGATCACCACCGAGTGCGCCATCGCCGACAAGCCCGAGGAGAAGAGCAATCCCATGCCGATGCACCCGTCGTCCCCCGGTGGCGGAATGGGCGGAATGTATTAAGATAGGGGAAGCTGCGGCGCTCCCCGGGCCCCCGCGGCCCGGGGAGCGCTTTTTTATTTCGACCGAACGCGGAGCGCCGGAGGATCGCGGTCATGCCCATCTACGAATACATGTGCGGGAAGTGCGAAACGGTCGTCGAGAAGATCCACGGGGTCGACGAGAAGCCGGTCGTGAAGTGCCCGAAGTGCGGCGCGAGGGCCCGGCGGAAGATTTCGAGAAGCTCGTTCCACCTCAAGGGCTCGGGCTGGTACGTCACCGACTACGGAAAGAAGTCGCAGGTGCCCGGATCCGACAAGCCCGCGCCGAAGAAGGACGAGGCGCCCGCCGCCTCCGCGCGCCCGAAGAAACCGCTGCCCAAGCTCAGCACCGATCCTTCCTGAGGGGGTGCGACATGCCCGCCCGGCTGATCGACGGAAAGGCGATCGCGGCGTCCGTCCGCGCGGAGGTGAAGGCCGCCGCGGCCGATCTGGCGGCGGGCACGGGAGTGCGGCCCGGGCTCGCGGTGGTCCTCGTGGGCGAAGATCCCGCCTCCCAGGTGTACGTCCGCAACAAGGGGAAGGCCGCCGCGGAGGCGGGGTTCCTGTCCCGCCAGATCGACCTGCCGGCGGACACGAAGGAGCGGGACCTCCTGGACGCGGTGGCGGGGCTGAACGCCGACGAGGCGGTGCACGGCATCCTCGTCCAGCTCCCCCTCCCGAAGCACATCGACGAGAAGAAGGTGATCGAGGCGATCGACCCGGCGAAGGACGTCGACGGCTTCCATCCCGTCAACGCCGGACGGCTCTTCACCGGAGGGACGTCGTTCCTCCCCTGCACGCCGTACGGCATCCTGCGGATGCTCGACCACGAGAAGGTGGAGCTGAAGGGGAAGCACGCCGTGGTGATCGGGCGCAGCAACATCGTCGGAAAGCCCGCCGCGATGCTCCTTCTGTCCCGGCACGCCACGGTGACGATCTGCCACTCCCGCACGGAAGACCTCCCCGCCGTCGTCCGCTCCGGGGACGTCGTGGTTGCGGCGGTGGGAAAGGCCGAAATGGTGCGCGGCTCCTGGATCAAGCCGGGGGCGGTCGTCATCGACGTCGGGATGAACCGCAACGCGGAAGGGAAGCTCTGCGGCGACGTCGCCTTCGAGGAGGCGCGGGAGGTCGCGGGCGCCATCACTCCGGTCCCCGGCGGCGTCGGCCCGATGACCATCGCCATGCTCATGCGGAACACTTACGAAGCGGCGCTCCGCCGCTGCGGGCGATGACCGACCCCCCTTCCGACCGGGAATATTCCAGGTCCCATGTCTGGGCGATGCGCGAGCCGGGGGGAGACGTCCGCGTCGGGCTGACCCACGTCCCGGGCGCGATCCTGGGCGATGCGGTCTTCGTGGAGCTGCCGCCCCGGCAGACCGAGGTCGAGGCCGGCGAGCCGATCGGGCTGGTGGAGTCGTCCTTCGCGGTCTTCGAGATCGTGTCGCCCCTCGCGGGGACCGTGGTCGACGTGAATCCCGGCGTGGAGAGCGTCCCGCGGCGGGTGACGGAGGATCCCTACGGGGAAGGGTGGCTCCTGCGGCTTCGGCCGTCGGGAGCCGGCGAGGCCGTGTCCCTCCTGGCGGGGGAGGAATACGCGCGGATCGCGGGAGAGGGTTGAGGCGGCTCCTCAGCGGAAGCGCAGCGCCCCTCCGTGGACGTAGACGAACCGCCCGCGGATCTGGAGATTGGGGATGTCGTACTCCTTCGGGATGGGGTCGAAGGGGGCCGCCTTGCGGATCGACCGCATCGCCTCGTCGTCCAGCACCTTGTGGCCCGATCCGCGGATCATCTCGGCCGACTCCAGCTTCCCGTCGCGCCCGATCACGAAATCGATCAGAAGGTCCCCCTGGATCCCGGCGGCGGCGGCGTCGTAGGGATACTGCCACACGAGCTCGATCTTCCGCTTGATCGAGGCGAAGTAGGAGATGTACTGCACCTCCGGCGCGTTCAGCGGCGTCAGGCGGAAGCCGCCGCCTCCCTCCTCCGTGACGCCCTCCTTTTCCTCCGCCTTCCCGCCCGTGCCCACGGCGGCCCCGGACGCGCCGCCGCGGCCGCGTCCCCCCGAGGGTTCCTCGCGCGCCATCACCAGTTTGCCGAGCGAAGGCGTAAGATCCCGCAGCGACCTCGGCGAGCCCGAAGACGCGGAGCCGCCCTGTTTCCCCGGCTCCTCCTTCGCGCGGGGCGCCGGGAACGACTTCTCGGGCGGCAGCGACGAGTCCACGGGAAGGTCCGGGACGCGACCCTCCATCATGTCGTCGGGACGGCGTTCCGGGCGGGACTTCGCGCGCGCCTCCGGCGGCGCGGCCGGCCGGGGCCGCTGTCCCTCGATGATGCCGGGCCGCGGCGGGAGGAAATCCGTCGCGCGCGGGATGTCCGCGAGGTCGACCTCCATCACCTCTTCCCGGCGCGGCGCCGTGTCGGGGAGCAGCCAGACGAGCCAGAGCACGACCAGGTGGAACAGCACGGAGGCGACCGTGCAGATGAGGAAAGTTCTGCGTCGTGGCATAACGAATCATTATACCAATCCCGCGGCGGCCCCGCCCCCCGCGGTCTCCCGGGGCAGGATTGGCCTTGACACGGGAACGCCTTTCGGCATTAATGAATCCAGTCTGAAAAGCCTTGAACCTTGCGTTTTTCTCCGGATCCCGGGGAGCCCATAAAATCTTTAGGAGGTTCGGCAGATGACGAAGGCGGAACTGGTCGAGGCCGTTCGCGCGGAGGCGGGGATCGGGAAGGGGCAGGCGGAAGCAGCGGTCGAAGCGTTTCTGGGAGCCGTCACCAAGTGTCTGAAGAAGGGCGAGAAGCTCACCCTCACCGGTTTCGGTACCTTCGGCGTCAGCAACCGGAAGGCCCGCATGGGCCGCAATCCGCAGACCGGCGAGGCCATCAAGATCAAGGCCGCCAAGATTCCCAAGTTCACCGCCGGCAAGTCGCTCAAGGAGGCGGTCGGAGGGAAGAAGAAGTAGCGCGCGAAGCAGTCAGCGGTTCCGTTCATCCCTTTCCCGCCCCGGCCGTCCGCGATCACGGCCGGGGCGGATTTTTAGGAGGAGGGATAAGGCCATGTTCTCGAAGATCCTGCTGCCCTCCGATTTCTCCGAATGCTCCGCCGAGGCCGCCCGCGCGGCGCGCCGGCTCGCCGGGCACTTCGGGTCCGAGCTGCTGGTCCTCCACGTGATGGACGAGCCGGCGGCGTTCGATCCGATGTTCCGCGGCGAGGTCCCGATCGAGCTTCTTCGCGGGAGGATGGAGGCGTACTGCAGCGACGCGATGGAGCGGTTCGTCGCGGCCCACTTCCAGGGAATGCCGGCCGTCGCGACCCGGATCGTTTCCGGCGTCCCGTACCGCGAGATCGTCCGGCTGGCCCGCGAGGAGGGCACCGGCCTGATCGTCATCGGGACCCACGGCCGCACCGGCGTGGAGCACGTGATCTTCGGAAGCACGGCCGAGAAGGTGGTCCGGATGGCGCCTTGCCCCGTGCTTTCCGTTCGCCAGGCAGAGAGGAGGAATGTCGCATGACGACGATCATCGATGTCCACGGACGGCAGGTGCTCGATTCCCGGGGGAACCCGACGGTGGAGGTCGAGGTGCTGCTCGAATCCGGGGCGGAAGGGCGCGCCATCGTACCCTCGGGCGCATCCACGGGCACGCGCGAGGCGGTGGAGCTGCGCGACGGGGACCCGAAGGCATACATGGGAAAAGGCGTGACGAAGGCCGTGCGGAACGTGAACCGCGTGATCGCCCCGAAGCTTCTCGGGCAGGACGCGGTGGACCAGGTCCTCGTCGACCGGATGCTGATCGCGCTGGACGGCACGCCCAACAAGGGAAAGCTCGGCGCCAACGCGATCCTCGGCGTGTCGATCGCGGTCGCGCGTGCGGCCGCGGACGCGTGCGGCCTCCCCCTGTACCGGTACCTGGGCGGCGTCGGCGGCTGCACCCTCCCCGTCCCGATGATGAACATCCTCAACGGCGGCTCCCATGCCGACAACAACGTGGACATCCAGGAGTTCATGGCGATGCCCGTCGGGGCGAAGACTTTCTCGGACGCCCTCCGGATGGGGGTCGAGACGTTCCACCACCTGAAGAAGGTGCTCAAGGGCAAGGGGCTGAACACCAACGTGGGGGACGAGGGCGGCTTCGCCCCCTCCCTGCGGTCGAACGCCGAGGCGGTCGAGGTCATCCTCGAGGCGATCGTGAAGGCCGGCTACAAGCCGGGGAGGGAGATCTGCATCGCGCTCGACGCCGCCGCCTCCGAGTTCGGGGAGAAGGGGAAATACGTCTTCCGGAAGTCCGACGGGTCGAAGCGGGACGCGCAGCAGATGGTGAAGTTCTACGAGAACCTGTGCCGGCAGTACCCGATCGTCTCCATCGAGGACGGCTTCTCCGAGGACGACTGGGACGGGTGGAAGATCTTCACCGATGCGATGGGGGACCGGATCCAGATCGTCGGGGACGACCTGTTCGTGACCAACCCCTCGATCCTGCGGAAGGGGATCGAGAAGGGGGTGGCCAACTCGGTCCTCATCAAGCTGAACCAGATCGGCACGGTCACCGAGACGATCGAGTCCATCGAGATGGCCAAGCGGGCCGGCTGGACCGCCGTCGTGTCCCACCGCTCCGGCGAGACCGAGGACAGCACGATCTCCGACCTGGTCGTGGGGCTCTCCACCG
This sequence comes from Thermodesulfobacteriota bacterium, assembly GCA_040758155.1. Taxonomy (NCBI): domain Bacteria; kingdom Pseudomonadati; phylum Thermodesulfobacteriota; species Thermodesulfobacteriota bacterium. The sequence goes on along the minus strand of JBFLWB010000071.1, from coordinate 9,616 downwards.
GGCAGATCAAGACCGGCTCCGCCTCGCGGACGGACCGGATGGCGAAATACAACCAGCTTCTCCGGATCGAGGAGGAGCTCGGGGAGGCGGCGCGCTTCGACGGCAGGGGAGTGTTCTATAATATCTGAGATGAAAAGACCGTTCGTCGCGCTCGTCATCATGGACGGGTGGGGTTACCGCGAGGAGACCGGGGGAAACGCGGTGGCCCTCGCGGAGACGCCGTTCTTCGACCGGCTCTGGGCCGGCTTCCCCAGGACGCTGATCCACGCATCCGAGGAGCGCGTGGGGCTGCCCGCGGGCCAGATGGGCAATTCCGAGGTCGGGCACCTGAACCTCGGAGCGGGCAGGGTGGTGTACCAGGATCTCGTCCGCATCTCGAAATCGATCCGTGACGGCGATTTCTTCCGGAACCCGGTCCTGCGGGCCGCCATGGACGCGGCGCGGGAGGGCGGGGGGGCGCTCCACCTCCTCGGCCTCCTGTCCGACGGCGGCGTGCATTCCCTGCACACCCACCTGTACGCGCTGTTGCGGATGGCGAGGGAGAACGGCGTCCGGAAGGTGTTCGTCCACCCGTTCTTCGACGGCCGGGACACGCCGCCCCGCAGCGGGATCGGCCATCTGAAGGCGCTCCTCGCGGAGATGGAGCGGATCGGGACGGGGGAGGTCGCCACCGTCATGGGCCGCTACTACGCGATGGACCGGGACAACCGGTGGGAGCGGGTCGAGCGGGCATACCGGGCGATGGTGCGCGGGGAGGGGAAGCCCTTCGAGGACCCCGTCGCCGCCGTCGCGGCCTCTTACGAGGCGGGGGTCGGCGACGAGTTCATCGAGCCCGCGGTGATCGTCCGGGGCGGCGGGCCCGTGGGCAGGATCTCTCCCGGGGACGCCGTGGTCTGCTGCAATTTCCGGGCGGACCGGGTCCGGGAGATCACGCGGGCGCTTACGCAGCCGGGATTCGACCGTTTCCCCGGCGCGGAGGAGCTGCGGCTGTCCTACGCCTGCATGACCGCGTACGACGGGAAGTTCGGGCTCCCCGTGGCGTTCCCGCCGCAGGGGATGGCCGACATCCTGGCGCACGTGCTGGCGGAGCGGGGGCTGCGGAACCTGAGGATCGCCGAGACCGAGAAGTACGCCCACGTGACGTACTTCTTCAACGGGGGGGAGGAGAAGGTCTTCCCCGGGGAAACGCGCGTCCTGATCCCGTCACCGAAGGTCGCCACGTACGACCTGATGCCCGGGATGAGCGCGGACGGGGTGGGGGAGCGCGCCGCGGAGGAGATCGGCTCCGGGAAGCACGACCTGATGATCCTCAACTTCGCCAACTGCGACATGGTGGGGCACACGGGGATCCTTCCGGCGGCGATCCGGGCGGTCGAGGCGGTGGACCGGAACGTCCGGCGGGTTGTGGAGAAGGTATGGGAGGTAGGGGGGATCGCGCTGGTGACCGCGGACCACGGAAACGCCGAGCAGATGATCGACCCGGCGACGGGCGGGCCCCACACCGCGCACACGACCAACCTCGTCCCCCTCGTCCTGGCCGATCCCGCGGCCCGGGGGATGCGGCTGCGCGGGGAGCGCGCCCTGGAGGACATCGCGCCGACGATCCTGAACCTGCTGTCGATCCCGGTTCCCTCCGCGATGACCGGAACCGACGTCCGGGAGGGTTGAGATGACCGCTTCCCACGCGGCCCCCCGGTCGGCGCTGATCGTGAACAACGACGTCGCCGTCCGGGACATGCTGCTGAAGCTCTTCACCGAGGAGGGGTTCCACGCCGTCCTCGCGGGGTCCGGGGCCGAGGCGCTGAAGATCGCGGCGAGCTCGTCGATCGACTGCGCGCTCGTCGACCCCTTCCTGCCGGACATCTCCGGGGTGGAGCTGAAGAAGCGGCTGCAGAAGGCCTCGCCGAAGACCCACGTGGTCGTCATGTCCTCCTTCACGGCGATCCGCAGCTCCGACGACGTCCTGCGGTTCGGCTACTCCGACTTCATCCTCGACCAGCGGGAGATCCTCGATCTCCTCCGGGGCGGCGCCCCGGCGGCCGCGGAGGCGCCTCCCGCCCCGACCGCGGACGAGCGGCTGGAGCGGCTCAAGAAATGCCTGATCGACACGATCGACGTGATGGTGGGGCTGCAGGAGGTCAACGACCCCTTCTTCGGCGGGAACTCCCACATCACCATGGAGTACGCCCGCTCGATCGCCGAGGAGATGAAGCTTCCCCCCGAGACGGTCGACGAGATCGTCGTGGGGGCGCTGCTCCACGACATCGGCCGGGTGGGGATCAAGAACGAGATTCTCCAGGGGCGGCGGGAGATCTCCGAGGCCGAGTACAAGACGCTCCGGTCGCACTGCGAGAACGGCGCGAAGATCATCGAGTCCATCGATTTCCCGTGGAAGGTCCGCCCGATCATCATCCACCACCACGAGCGGTACGACGGGAAGGGATATCCCAGCGGGCTCAAAGGACGGGAGATCCCGATCGGGGCGCGGATCCTTTCCGTGGTCGACGCATTCGCGGCGATGACGGCCCACCGGCCCTATCGAAGCCGCAGCCTCACCAAGGAGGAGGCGATCCAGGAGCTCCACAAGAACGTGGGGAGCCAGTTCGACCCCGAGGTGGTCGAGGTGTTCTCCTCGGTCGTCGACCGGAAGTATTTCTACCGGGGGATGGGGCCCAAGCCCACCGTCCTGATGGTGGACGACGAGGTCGACTACCTCACCCTCCTCAAGCTGAAGCTGGTGAACGAGGGATTCGACGTCGTCGCGGCCGACAACGCCGAGGACGCCCTGGCGCTGGTCGAGAAGGCCGCCCCCGACCTGATCGTTTCTGATATCCTTATGCCGGGAATGGACGGGATCGAGATGTTCCGGAGGATCCGGGAATCGGGCGCGCCGCACGGGGAGACGCCGGTGATCTTCATCAGCGGGAAGGACGACCCCCAGACCAAGGTCGACGCGCTCCACCTCGGCGCCGAGGACTTCCTCGTCAAGCCGGTGGACCTGAAAGTCCTGGCCGCCCGCATCCGGAACATCATCCGCAGGGACTCGAAGTGGAGGAAGGGGGGGGCGACCCAGCCGACGGGGGTCGTCGGGGACCTCAAGAACCTCGGAATCCCCGACATCGTGCAGACCCTCCACCTGGGCTTGAAGACCGCCTGCGTCAGCGTCAAGGGACCGGCGGGCGAAGGGAGGATCTATTTCGAGAACGGTCGCATCCGTCACGCGGAGCGGGGTCCCGTGTCGGGGGAAGCCGCCTTCTACGAGATGCTGCGCTGGCAGGAAGGGCCCTTCACCATCGCGCACGGGCAGTCCACGAAGCTCCGCACGATCGAGATGGACGAGATGCAGCTCATGATGGAAGGGCTGCGGCGCCTCGACGAGGAGAAGAAGGAAGAAACCGCCGGATGAACCTGTTCGGCAAGGACAGGCGAAGGAAGGAGCGATACTTCCCAGTGGCTACCGTTGTCTTCACCGTCCGCAGCGGGAAGGACCCCAGGCGCGTCTCGACCCCGGTCACCGGCACGGTCAAGGACATCTCCCCCAAGGGGATGTCGGTGGTCACGCCGCGCATCGCTCCCGACGGCATCCACATCATGTACGACACCCTGATGGTCCACCAGAACCGGATCGACGCCACGATCCTCCCGGAGGGGAGGCCGCCGATCCGGGTGCAGGGGACCGTGGCCTGGTTCCGCGGCTCCGAAACCGCCCCGGGACAGTACATCTTCGGAATGCAGTTCGACCAGGAGGCCTCCGCCGTCGAGGAGCTCTTCCTGCCGGAAAAGCCGCCCTCCCCGGACCGTTGATCCTGTAGGCAGAATCGATTAAAGTATCCGTTTCGGCTCCTTCCGCATGTGCGAGAGTGGCGGAATGGCAGACGCGCCGGACTTAGGATCCGGTGGGCAACCGTGAGGGTTCAAGTCCCTCCTCTCGCACCAGGAACCGGCGGATCGGTATCTAATAGAAACCAGGAAAGGCAAAAGGAACGATGAAAACGAACGTCGAGGCCGTATCGGGAACGGAGAGGAAGATCTCGGTGGAGATCCCCGCGGAGGATATCACCCGCCGGGTCGAGGAGCAGTTCGCGGAGATCCGGAAAGAGGTGCCGCTCAAGGGGTTCCGCCGGGGGAAGGCCCCGCTCGACATGGTGAAGCGCATGTTCAGGGATTCGGTCGAGTCCGACCTTTCGGACCGGCTGGTGCGGGAGACGCTCTCGGACGTGGTGAAGGAAAAGGACATCAAGATCCTTTCCCTGGGCGAGGTGGACGCCGGCAAGGCGGTCTCGGGGCAGGACTTCCGGTTCTCCGTCACCGTCGAGGTGGTGCCCGACGTGGAGGCGAAGGACTACAAGGGGATCCCCGTCGTCAAGGAGCGGCCGAAGGTGACCGACGAGGAGGTCGCGGCGGCGGTCGAGCGTTTGCGGACCCCGTACGCGCGGTTCCAGCCGGAGGAGGAGGGGCGGAAGGCCGCGCGCGGCGACCTGGCGGAGTTCTCGTTCAAGGCGACCTCGGGCGGGGAGACGGTGGACGAGAACGAGAAGGTGGTGATCGTCCTCTCCAACGGCATCCCGTTCGGGCAGGAGTTCGAGGACCGGATGATCGGCGTCGCCGCGGGCGAAGAGCGCTCCTTCGAGGTGGCCTTCCCGGTGACGCATCCCGTGCCGAAATACGCCGGGAAGACCGTGTCGTTCGAGGTGAAGGTGACCGGGGTCCGCGAGCGGAAGCTCCCCGATCTCGACGACGGCTTCGCGAAGCAGTTCGGGGCGGAGAACGTGGAGGAGCTGCGGAAGAGGATGCGGGAGCGCCTCGAGGCGGAGGCCGAGGGGAAGGCGCGGCAGGCGGCGGACGAGCAGCTCCGCAAGGCGCTCGACGAACGCAACCGGTTCGACGTCCCCCCCACGCTGGTGAAGCGCCAGACGGTGTCGATGATCGAGAGCACCATCGAGCACATGGAGTCTTCCGGGGTGGACCTGAAGAAGACGAAGCTCGACTTCGACCAGATGTCCGAGCGCCTCAAGTTCAGCGCGGAGCGGTCGGTGCGCGTGGGGCTCCTCATCGACGCGATCGCCCGGCAGGAGAGCCTCGACGTCCCCTATTCCGAGATCGAGGAAGAGATGAAGCGGATGGCGGAGCGGGAAGGGACGCCGTTCGAAAAGGTCCGGGAGAGGCACGGCGACGAGAAGGAGATGGACGCCCTCCGGGACCGGCTGCTCGAGAGAAAAGTGATGAATTTCCTGTTGGATCATGCCGAAGTGAAGGAAGAGGTGGCGGAATGAACCTTGTCCCTATGGTCGTCGAGCAGACCAGCCGCGGCGAGCGGGCCTACGATATCTATTCGAGGCTCCTGAAGGACCGGATCGTCTTCATCGGGAGCCCGATCGACGACGATATCGCGAACCTCGTGATCGCCCAGCTCCTGTTCCTGGAGGCGGAGGATCCCGACAAGGACATCAACCTCTACATCAATTCCCCCGGCGGCGTCGTTACGGCGGGGATGGCCATCTACGACACGATGCAGTTCATAAAGCCCAAGGTTTCGACGGTCTGCCTCGGGCAGGCGGCCTCGATGGCGGCGATCCTGCTGGCGGGCGGGGCGGAAGGGAAGCGGACGGCGCTGCCGAACGCCCGGATCCTCATCCATCAGCCGATGGGCGGGACGCGGGGGCAGGCCACGGACATCAAGATCCAGGCGGAGGAGATCCTCCGCCTGCGGGAGCATCTGAACGGGATCCTGGCAAAGCATACGGGGCAGCCGCTGGACCGGATTGCGGCGGATACCGAGAGGGATTACTACATGTCGTCGGAGCAGGCGAAAGCGTATGGTATAATCGATCAGGTAGTCGCCAAACGCGCTCCCACGATCAAGCCTCTGATCGACTGACGGAGGGCCCATTGACCCGAAAATTCAACGACAAGGCGAACCTTCTGGTTTGTTCCTTCTGCGGGAAGGCGCAGAACGAGGTCCGGAAGCTCATCGCGGGCCCGACGGTGTACATCTGCGACGAGTGCGTCGAGCTGTGCAACGACATCATCTCCGAGGAGTATGAAGTCGAGGGGAACCTCGACGAGAAGCGGCGCCGGATCCCGAAACCGACGGAGATCAAGAAGACGCTGGACGAGTACGTCATCGGGCAGGAGCGCGCGAAGAAGATCCTCTCCGTGGCGGTCTACAACCACTACAAGCGGATCGAGTCGCGCAGCGGCGGCGACGGCGTGGAGCTCCAGAAGTCGAACATCCTGCTTTTGGGGCCCACCGGCAGCGGCAAGACGCTGCTCGCGCAGACGCTGGCCCGGATCCTGAACGTTCCGTTCACCATCGCCGACGCGACCACGCTCACCGAGGCGGGGTACGTCGGGGAGGACGTGGAGAACATCATCCTGTCGCTGCTCCAGTCCGCGGACTACGACGTGGAGAAGGCGCAGCGCGGGATCGTCTACATCGACGAGATCGACAAGATCGCCCGGAAGTCCGAGAACCCCTCCATCACCCGGGACGTCTCCGGGGAGGGGGTCCAGCAGGCGCTCCTGAAGATCCTCGAGGGGACGATCGCCAACGTGCCGCCGAAAGGGGGGCGCAAGCACCCGCAGCAGGAGTTCATCAAGGTCGACACGACGAACATCCTGTTCATCTGCGGAGGGGCGTTCGTAGGGCTGGAGTCGCTCGTCGAGCGGCGCACCTCGAAGAAGACCATGGGCTTCGCGGCCGACATCGTGTCCCGGACCGACCGGAACCTGGGCAAGCTCCTCGAGCTCAGCCAGCCGGAAGACCTGGTCAAGTTCGGCCTGATCCCCGAGTTCGTCGGGCGTCTGCCGGTCCTGGCCACGCTGCACGAGCTCTCCGAGGAGGCGCTGGTGCAGATCCTCACGCGTCCCAAGAACGCGCTGGTCCGCCAGTACCAGCGGCTGTTCGACTTCGAGAACGTGAAGCTCGAGTTCACCGACGAGGCGCTGCACGCGATCGCCCTCCAGGCGATCGACCGGAAGGCCGGGGCCCGGGGGCTGCGCTCCATCATCGAGCACATCATGCTCGACGTGATGTACGAGATTCCGTCCCGGACCGACATCAGGAAGTGCATCGTAAACGAGGACGTCGTCGCCGGGAAGGTGCCGCCGGAGATCGTGCACGGAAAAACGGCGGAGCTCGCCTGATCCCGGGGGCGGGAGGGCTCCGCCGACATGGAAGAGCATAAGAAGATCTATCCGCTGCTCCCTCTGCGGGACATCGTCGTGTTCCCGCACATGGTGGTCCCCCTGTTCGTGGGGCGGGACAAGTCCATCGCCGCGCTCGAGGCGGCGCTTTCGCTCGACCGGCTCATCTTCCTCTCCTCGCAGACCGATCCCTCCACGAACGACCCCGTGGAGGACGACATCCACAAGATCGGGACGATCAGCCACGTCATCCAGATGCTGAAGCTTCCCGACAACACCGTGAAGGTGCTGGTGGAGGGGCGGCAGCGGGGGAGGATCCTGCACTATCTCCCCAACGACCGGTTCTTCCAGGTCACCGTCGAGGAGGCGTCGCCGATCCCCTTCACCGGGCCGCGGGCCGAGGCGATGGTCCGCAACGTCGTCTCCTCCTTCGAGGGATTCACCCGGATGAGCAAGAAGGTGCCCCAGGACCTGGTGGACCAGGTAAGCGGCATCGCGGACGCATCCCGGCTCGCCGACACGCTCGCCGCACAGCTTCCGCTGAAGATCGCCGATCGCCAGGCGGTCCTCGAGATCGACACCGTCGAGGGGCGGCTGGAGAAGATCCTGGTGCTGATGGAGTCCGAGATCGAGGTCCTCGAGATCGAGAAGAAGATCCGCGGGCGCGTCAAGAAGCAGATGGAGAAGTCGCAGCGGGAGTTCTACCTCAACGAGCAGATGCGCGCGATCCAGAAGGAGCTGGGGCACGGGGAGGAGGGGCGCTCGGAGCTGGACGAGCTCGAGGACAAGATCAAGAACCGCGGGATGGGCAAGGAGGCGCAGCAGAAGGCGCAGAAGGAGATCAAGAAGCTCCGGATGATGTCCCCCATGTCCGCGGAGGCCACCGTCAGCCGGAACTACATCGACTGGCTGGTCTCCATCCCCTGGCAGGAGCGCACCGAGGACAAGCTCGACATCACCGAGGCGGAGAAGGTCCTCGACGAGGACCACTACGGCCTCGAGAAGGTCAAGGAGCGGATCCTGGAGTACCTGGCCGTCCGCAAGCTCGTCTCGAAGCTCAAAGGGCCGATCCTCTGCTTCGTGGGGCCGCCGGGCGTCGGGAAGACCTCGCTGGCGCGCTCCATCGCCCGGGCGATGGGGCGGAAGTTCGTCCGGATGTCGCTGGGCGGGGTGCGGGACGAGGCCGAGATCCGGGGGCACCGCCGGACCTACATCGGCGCGCTGCCCGGCAAGATCATGCAGCAGATGAAGAAGGCGGGGACGGTGAATCCCGTCTTCCTGCTCGACGAGGTCGACAAGATGTCCACCGACTTCCGCGGGGACCCGTCGTCCGCTTTGCTGGAGGTCCTCGATCCCGAGCAGAACAACACCTTCAACGACCATTATCTCGACGTCGACTACGACCTGTCGGACGTCATGTTCATCACGACGGCGAACATGCTCCACACGATCCCGGCGCCGCTGCAGGACCGGATGGAGATCATCCGCCTCTCGGGATACACGGAGATCGAGAAGCTGCACATCGCGACCGGGTACCTGGTCCCGAAGAAGCTGGAGGAGCACGGGCTCCCGAAGGAGACGGTCTCCTTCACCGACAAGGCGATCCTGGAGATCGTCCGGTACTACACCCGGGAGGCGGGAGTGCGCAGCCTCGAGCGGGAGATCGCGTCGATCTGCCGGAAGATCGCGCGGGAGGTGGTGAAGGAGCCCGAGAGCAAGCGGATCGCGGTGACGCCGAAGGCGGCGCGGCGGTACCTCGGGGTGACTCGGTTCCGGTACGGCGAGGCCGAGGAGAAGCAGTCGATCGGCGTGGCCACGGGGCTGGCGTGGACCGAGTTCGGCGGGGAGCTGCTGCTGATCGAGGTCGCGATCCTGCCGGGGAAGGGGAACCTGAAAGTCACCGGGAAGCTGGGCGAGGTGATGCAGGAGTCGGCCCAGGCGGCGCTGTCCTACATCCGGACGCGGGCGGAGCGGCTCGGGCTCGACAAGGACTTCTACCAGAAGCTCGACATCCACATCCACGTGCCCGAGGGAGCCACTCCCAAGGACGGCCCGTCCGCGGGGATCACCATGGCCACGGCGCTGGCCTCCGCGCTGATGCGGGTGCCCGCGCGCAACGACCTGGCCATGACCGGCGAGATCACGCTGCGGGGGCGGGTGCTGCCGATCGGCGGAGTGAAGGAGAAACTGCTGGCGGCGCACCGCGGCGGCATCAAGACCGTCATCCTTCCCGCGGAGAACGAGAAGGACCTCGCCGAGGTGCCGGGGAAGATCAAGAACCACCTGGAGATCCACTTCGCCGCGCACATGGACGATGTGATGGCGCTGGCGATCGGCCCGGCGAAGAAGGCGGAAGGGGAGCCGGAGGAGGCGGCGGGCCCGCCCTCCGCGCCGCCCGCAGGGGGCGGCACACCCGGCGAGGACGTGGTCACTCACTGACCGCCGTTACAGGATCGCGGTCGTGACGCGT
>JBFLWB010000070.1 GCA_040758155.1 Thermodesulfobacteriota bacterium | reverse complement strand
TGCGGATGGTGATGCTGCTGCCTTCGCTTCCCGAGCTGTTCCGGCGGGTGAAGCGGCTGGAGGGCGGAAATCCGGAGAAAGAGGAGGGATGACGTTGATTTCATGCCAGGAAATCATGGACCTGCTGCCGCACCGCTATCCGTTCCTGCTTGTGGACAGGATCGTGGAACACGACCCGGGAAAGCGGATCGTGGGGATCAAGAACGTGACGATCAACGAGCCGTTCTTCCAGGGGCATTTCCCGGGGCACCCCATCATGCCCGGCGTCCTGATCATCGAGTCCATGGCGCAGGTGGGGGGGCTCCTTGCGCTGAAGGCGCTGGGGGGGGAGAAGCGGATCGCCTACTTCGGGGCGATCGACAACGCGAAGTTCCGCAGGCCGGTGGTCCCGGGGGACCAGCTCAGGATCGCGGTGGACGTGACCGCGCACAAGGGGCCCGTCTGGAAGATGCACGGCGAGGTGACGGTGGAAGGAGCGGTCGTCGCCAGGGCCGACGTCACCGCCTCGATCGCGAGCGTGCCGGAAAAGGGCGCTGGGGGGGAGAGGGAATGATCCATCCCACCGCGATCATCGATCCCGGAGCGGAGCTCGGGAAGGACGTCACGGTCGGGCCGTGCGCCGTCGTCGGTCCGAAGGTCGCTATCGGGGACGGATGCGTCATCGGTTCGCACGCCGTCATCGAGTCCCACGTCCGGATGGGTTCCGGGAACCGGATCTCGCCGTTCGCTTCCGTCGGCGCGCCTCCGCAGGACCTGAAGTTCCGCGGGGAGGACACCTGGGTCGAGATGGGCGACAACAACATCGTCCGGGAATTCGCCACGATCAACCGGGGAACGGCCCACGGCGGCGGCGTCACCCGCCTCGGCAGCGGCAACATGGTGATGGCGTACTGCCACATCGCGCACGATTGCCGCATCGGGAACCGGATGATCATGGCGAACGCCGCCACCTTCGCGGGGCACATCACGGTGGAGGACGGCGCGAACATCGGGGGGCTTGTGGCGGTGCACCAGTTCGTCCGGATCGGGACCCTCAGCATCATCGGCGGGATGTCCGGGGTGGGAAAGGACGTGCCTCCCTACGTGATGGCGGCCCCCGGGCGGCAGCGGAAGGGGGAGGGGCTGTTCGGGCTGAACAAGATCGGGCTCCAGCGGAACCGGATTCCGGAGGAGAGCGTCGCCGCGCTGAAGAAGGCGTACACAATCCTCTTCCGGTCGAAGCAGGGGCTGAAAGAGGCTCTGGCGCAGGTCGAGGCCGAGGTCCCGCCGCTGCCGGAAGTGAGGCACCTCGTGGAGTTCATCCGCGCGAGCGAGCGGGGCGTGCTGAGGTAGCGATGCCCAAGACGCTGTTCCTCCTCTGCGGGGAGCCCTCCGGGGAGGCGTACGCATCCCGGGTCGCGGGGGAGTTCCGCCGGCGCTTCCCGAAGGCACCCATGGAGGGGATCGGCGGAGCCCGCCTCGAATCGGAGGGGGTGAAGCTGCTGCGGAACTACGCGGAGATCTCCGTGATGGGCTTCACGGAGGTGCTGACCCACCTCCCCGAGATCCGGTCCGCCCTGTCGCAGGCGACGGAACGGGTCCGGAAGGAGGACGTCGGCGCTGTGGTGCTGGTCGACTACCCGGATTTCAACTTCCGCGTCGGGCTCGCGGCGAGGAAGCGCGGCGTTCCGGTCATCTATTACATCCCCCCCCAGCTTTGGGCGTGGCGAACGGGAAGGGCCCGGACCTTGGCGAAGTTCACGCGGGGGGTCGTCGTCCCGTTTCCCTTCGAGGAGCCGCTGCTGAGGGGATACGGGGTCAACGCGGTCTTCGCGGGCCATCCGCTTCTCGAGGAGCTGGGGCCGTGGCTCGACGCCCCGCCCGATCCGGGGCGGTTCGGCATTCCCGCGGGGAAGACGGTGGTCGGCCTCCTCCCCGGGAGCCGCCGGGGAGAGGTCGCGACGCACCTGCCGATCCTCCTGGCCGCCGCCAGGGCGGTATCGGGCAGCTTCCCCGACGTCCAATTTGCGCTGCCGGTAGCGCACGGCGCGGTCCGGGATGCGATCCGGCGACACCTGTCGGGAGAAAACCTCCCGCTGACCCTCGTGGAGGAGGACCGGCACCTGGCGTTCCGCGGGATGTCCGCCGCGGTATCGGTTTCCGGGACCGCGACGCTGGAGCTCGCCCTGCTGGGAGTACCGTCCGTGATCGTCTACCGGGCCTCCTGGATCTCCTACCAGATCGGGAAGCGGCTGGCGAAGGTCGACCGGATCGGGCTTCCCAACATCGTGGCCGGGGAGATGTTCCTGCCGGAGCGGATCCAGGACGAGTGCTCGCCGGAAGGGATCGCGGAAGCGCTCGGGGGGCTCCTCCGGGACGCGGGCAGACTGGCGCGGCTGCGGGAACGGTGCCTTTCCCTCCGGGAGAAGCTCCGGGGCCCCGGGCCGACGGGGGCGGTGGTCGACATGCTCGAGAGGGAGGCCGCGGGCGCGTGGGCGTGACGATCTACAAGCGGATGCTGGCGTACGTACGGCCGCACCTCGGGAAGCTGTTCCTCGGGTCGGTGTTCGTGGTCTTCGTCTCCGCGTTCCAGGGGGCGATCGCCTTCCTTGTCCAGCCCGCCCTCGACGACATCTTCATCAAGAAGGACGCGTCGCGCCTGTCGCTCATCCCGCTGCTCGTCCTCGGGGCGTATCTCCTGAAGGGGCTCTTCGAGTTCGCCCACCGGTACCTCATGAACGACGCCGGGCAGCGGGTCATCCGGGACATCCGGGACGACCTCTACAGCCACATGCAGTCGCTCTCCCTCTCGTTCTTCACGAAGCATCCGACGGGCATGCTGATCTCGAGGGTGATGAACGACGTGGGGCTGATGCAGGCGGCGGTCACGGAGGCCGCCAGCAACCTGGTGAAGGAATTCTTCGCCGCGGCCTTCCTGGTCGGGGTGGTCTTCTACCGGGACTGGAAGCTTGCGTTCGTGGCGCTGTTCGCCTTCCCGCTCGCAGTCTGGCCGATCATCCGTTTCGGGGAGAAGCTCCGCAAGCGGAGCTGGCAGACCCAGGAGGTCACGGGGGGGCTGACCACCCACCTCCAGGAGACGATCAGCGGCGCCAAGCTCGTGAAGGCCTCCGGCGCGGAGCGGCGCGAAGTGGAGCGGTTCACGGCGAAAAACGCGGAGCTCTTCCGGCTGACGATGAAGGTCGTGAAGGTCCAGGCGCTGACGCACCCCCTTTCGGAGGTGTTCGCGGGGATCGGGATCGCCGCGGTGATCTACTACGGCGGGTACAGCGTCGTGAACGGCCACAGCACGCCCGGGAATTTCTTCTCCTTCATGACCGCGCTGCTGATGCTCTACGGGCCGGTGAAGCGGCTTTCGACCGTCAACAACACCGTCCAGCAGGGGATCGCCGCCGGCGAGCGGGTCTTCTCGGTGATGGACACGCTTCCCGAGATCGTGGACCGCCCCGGAGCCCGGCCGCTCGAGGGCGTTCGGAGCGGGATCGCGTTCGAGGGAGTGGGTTTCCGCTATAGCGCCGACGGCCCCCGCGTCCTGTCGGACATCACCATCGAGGTCCCGTCCGGGACGATGGTGGCGATCGTGGGCTCCTCGGGCGCGGGGAAGACGACGCTCGTCGACCTCATCCCCCGGTTCTACGACCCGGAGGACGGATCGGTGCGCATCGACGGCACCGACATCCGGGAGCTGACGCTCGCCTCCCTGCGCGCCGGGATCGGGATCGTGGGCCAGCACACCATCCTCTTCAACGACACCCTCCGGAACAACATCGCGTACGGGATCTGGGACGCCCCGCAGGAGCGGATCGAGGAGGCATCGCGCCTCGCCGGGGCGCACGGATTCATCTCCCGGCTGAAGGAGGGGTACGACACGGTGATCGGCGAGCAGGGGATGATGCTGTCGGGAGGAGAGAGGCAACGGGTCGCGATCGCGCGGGCGCTGCTCAAGGACGCGCCGATTCTCATCCTCGACGAGGCGACCTCCGCGCTCGACACGGAATCCGAACGCCTGATCCAGTCGGCCCTGGACACCCTGGTCAAGGGGCGGACGACGTTCGTCATCGCCCACCGCCTCTCCACGGTGCGGAATGCCGACGTGATCCTGGTGATCGAGAACGGACGGATCGTCGAGCGGGGACGGCATGAGGAACTTCTGGCACGCGAATCCCGGTACCGCGCCGTCTACCTCAAGCAGTTCGAGGAGAAGAAACCGGGCGCGGGAAATCCCGGGAAGGGATAAGCCGTTGTCGCGACCGTTCCTCCCCGGGAGCCCGGGGCACATCCTCTACAACATTCTCCTTCTGGCGGGCGTCGTCCTGGCGGCCCCCGCCTGGATCCCGTGGGTCCTCCTTTCGAAAAAGCGCCGGGCGAACTTTCCCGACCGGCTGGGAATCCGGGGATTCCCGGCGCCCGCGCACGGCGACCGGCCGACGATATGGATGCACGCGGTCTCCGTCGGCGAGACGAACGCCTCGGTTCCTCTGCTTCGCCGGCTCAAGGAGCGGATCCACGGAGGGAGGCTGCTTCTTTCGAACGTCACCGTCACCGGCCGCCGGACGGCCGAGAAGGCGCTGTCGGAGGTGGTGGAAGAGCGGTTCTATTTCCCCTTCGACCTCCCCGGCGTGTGCGGTCGTTTCCTCGACCGGGTCCGGCCGGACGTCGTCGTGGTGGTGGAAACGGAGATCTGGCCGAATTTCCTGGCCGGATGCGCCCGGCGGGGCATCCCCGTGGTGATCGTCAACGGCAGGCTTTCTGCGCGCTCTTTCCGGGGATACTCCAGGGTCCGCTGGTTTTTCTCGCCGGTGCTAGGGACGCTCCGGTCGATCTCCGCGCAGACACGGGAGGACGCCGACCGGTTCGTCGCCCTCGGAGCGAACCCGTCGATCGTCCGGGTGGGCGGCAACCTGAAATTCGACGTGTCCCCCCCGGAATCCGGTCCGACCTCCCTCGCCGCGCTGCTGGAGGGGGAAAAATCCTCCGGCACCCGCTGGATCGTAGCCGGCTCCACGCACGAGGGGGAAGAGGAGATCGTTCTGCGCGCCTTCGAATCCGCGCACCGGGACGGCCCGAAGATCAAGCTCCTCCTTGCGCCGCGCCACCCGGAGCGGTTCGGGGCGGTGGAAGCGCTCCTGTGCCAGCGGGGGATCTCGCCTGCGCGGCGAACGGCGATTCCCGAAGGGAAGACACGGATCGAAGAAACGGTCCTGCTGCTGGACACGGTGGGGGAGCTGCCGAGCGCCTACGCCGCGGCCGATCTCGCCTTCGTCGGCGGAAGCCTCGTCCCGAAGGGGGGGCATAACGTCCTGGAGCCCGCATGGCACGGCGTCCCGGCGATCGTCGGGCCCCACATGGAGAATTTCCGGGAGATCGCCGACCTGTTCCTGGGCGCCGGGGCACTCCTGCAGGTCGCGGGAGAGAGTGAACTCGCCGGGGTCTTCGGCCGGTTCGCCGTCTCCCCGGAATCGTTCGGGGATATCGGGAGGCGCGGGCGGCAACTCCTCGACGCGTTCCGCGGCGCCTCGGAGCGAAACGCCGAGGCGGTCCTCGCCGCCATGGCAACGCGGAGGAACCCGTCGTGATCTTCGGGATCGCCGCGCGCCTCCGCAGGGGGCTGCACGCCGCGGGGCTCCTGCGCCCGGAGCGGCTCCCCCGTCCCGTGCTGAGCGTGGGAAACCTGTCGATGGGCGGGGCGGGGAAGACGCCCCACGTCATGCACCTGGCGAAATGGCTGTCGGGCAAAGGTCTCCGGGTGGCGATCCTTTCGAGGGGGTACGGCAGGGAGGGCCGCGGCGTCGAATGGGTTTCCGACGGGGCGGGAAGGATCGTCTCCGCGCGCGAAGGGGGCGACGAGCCCGTATTGATGGCCCGCTCCCTTCCCGGGATCCCCGTCGTCGTGGGAGCGTCCCGCGCGGCGGCCGGGCGGGAGGCCCTTTCCCGCATTCCGGTTGACGTGTTCCTTCTCGACGACGGGTTCCAGCACCTGTCGCTCGCGCGCGACTACGACCTCCTCCTGGTGGACTGCGCAGGGGGGCTCGGCAACCGGCTCACCGTGCCGATGGGGAGGCTGCGCGAGCCACCCTCCCACGCGCGGTTCGCGGACGGGATGGTCGTGACGAAATGCCCGGATGCGGAGAACGGCGCCCGGGTCGCCCGCGCCGTTCCGTTTCCGGAAGGGCGACCGGTGGCGTTTTCGCGCCTCGTTCCCCGCGGGATCGTGGGACCTGGAGGCGAACCGCTCGGCGGGACGGCGCCGGGATCGGAGGTCTTCGGCTTCTCCGGGCTCGCCCGGAACGACCAGTTCCGGGACACCCTGGAGAAAGCGGGTTTCCGCGTGGGAGGATTCCTTGCGTTTCCGGACCATCATGCATACCTCCTTTCCGATATGGCACGGATCGCGAGAGAGGCGGCCGGTTTGCCGGTGGTGACCACCGAGAAGGACCTGGTCCGGGTCCCTTCATCGACCCCTTATCCGGTCGGAGCGCTGAGAGTCGAAGTGGAGTTCCTGTCGGGATGGGAAAAGCTGTCGGCGGGCATCCTGGAACGCCTGGAGAGGAGGGCGTCGACATGAAGGAAAAGCTTGCCCGCGCCCTGCTTCGTCTCCTCGAGGCGGTCCCGCTTCCCGTGCTGGCCTTCCTGTGCGAAGGGGCGATGACGCTCGTCTGGGCGGTAGACCGGAAGCACCGGCGGATCGCCCGGGTCAACCTGAGGATCGCCTTTCCGGAGATGGGCGACGCGGAGGCGCGGCGGATCACCCGGAAATGTTACCAGCGGATGGGCACTTCCTGCGCGGAGTTCATCCATATCCCGAAGATGGACGAGCGGTACCTCCGCGAGCATTTCCGGATCGAGGGGCTGGAGCATCTCCGGGAAGCGGCGGAGCGGGGGAATCCCCCGATGGTGATGACCGGCCACTTCGGGAACTGGGAGCTGCTGTCGCACGTATACGGCGCGGTCGTGGCCCCCGCCGCGTTCATCGTCCGCCCCTTGAGGAGCCCGATCCTGGACGCGATCGTGACGGAGCGCAGGCAATGCGTCGGCAATACCGTCATCCCGCAGGACGCCTCCGCGAAGGAAGTGATGAAACTCCTGCGCAGGAAGGTCCTCGTCGGGATCCTCATCGACCAGAACGTGAACCGGTACCGGGGGATCCTCGTGGAATTCTTCTCGAAGAAGGCGTACACGACCTTCGGGATCGCCCGGCTTGCGCTGGCGATGCGCGCCTCCGTCCATCCCGGCTTCATCTTCCGGGATCCGTCGAGGAAATTCCATCACCTGCTCCGATTCGGCCCCCCCGTGCCCATCGATTACGGCGCGCCGAGGGACGGGGAGGTCGAGCGGCTCACCCGGCGCTGCAACCAGGAGCTGGAGAAGGCGATCCGGGAGGCCCCCGTCCAATGGATGTGGTTTCAGCCGCGGTGGAAGGAGCGGCACGGCGAGGAGCCCGACATATACGGGGTGGGGCGTTGAAAGGGATCGTGTTCCTGGACCGGGACGGGACGCTGATAGCGGAGGAGGGCTACCTTCGCGACCCGGCGAAGGTCCGTATCCTTCCCGGCGCGGCCGAGGCGCTCCGGACGCTGGCCGCGGAAGGCGTCCTTCTCGCGGTTACTTCCAACCAGTCGGGCGTGGCGCGAGGGATCTTCACCTTCGACCAGATGATGGCGGTCCACCGGACGTTCGAGGCGGCGTTACGGAAGGAAGGGGTGCTTCTCGATGCCGTGGAATACTGCCCGCATCATCCGGAAGGCGTCCTGCAGGAATACGCGATAGCGTGCCCCTGCCGCAAGCCGGGGACGGGAATGGCGGAGGCGATCCTTCGGCGCCTCGGCGTGCCGGAATCGTGCCCGCGCTGGGTGGTCGGTGATAAAATGACAGACATTCTGTTCGGGATCCGGCTCGGGGCAAGGACGGTGCTGGTCGGAACGGGATACGGCGCAGGCGAGCGCGAAGAGGGAGAGCGCATGGGCATCGTTCCGGACGCATTCCTCCCGGGGATGAGAGAGGCTGCGGCATGGATCCTTGCCGGGGAAGACGCGCCTTGATGCCGCCGCACGCAGGGAAGGGCCGCCTCCTGTGCGCGCATTTCCTCGCCGCGTTTCTTGCGCTCGCATTTGCCGGCTGCTCGTGGATGCTGCAGGGATCGGCTCCTCCGGAAACCGGGGAAGGGCCGCCGGCAGACAACGCTGCCCGGGCGGCCGTCGCCGAGGTAATCCCTCCGGCGATCCCGATACCCGATGCGCCCGCTCCCGCGCCGGAGCCCGTGGCGCCGCCGCAGGAGCCCGCGGTCGTACGGCTCCCCTTGCCCGTGGAAGAGGCGAAGCCGGCGGAAGCGCCCGGCGATACGGAACCTTCTCTCTCACCGCCGGCGCCGGTTCCCGAGGCGTCGAAGGGCGCCAAGGGCGCCCAGGAAACACCGGCGGGGAGGAAACCGGTACCGGGAGTCCCTCCGGCGCCTCCATCGCACGCTCCGCCCTCCGCGCACGCCCCGGCTCCGCCGCCCGCGCTTCCGCCGTCCGCACGGACGGAAGAACCGCCTCCCCCGGCGTGGGCGGCGCAGAAAGAGTTGCTGGAATACCGGGTGGACTTCATCGGGATCACAATGGGGTACGCGTGGTTCCGGTACCAGGGGAAAGTGTCGATCGGAGGGAGGACGGCGTATCACCTGAACGTCCGCGCGCGGACCTCCGGGGTCCTGTCGTTGATCTACCCGGTCAGCGAGTCGATAGATTACTATATCGACGCGGCGACGCTCGAGCCGATCCGCCTGGAATTCAGAGGCAGGAAGAACAAGCCGGACGACGTGGCGCAGTACGACCAGGAAAAGGGGCGGATCACGTACCGGTACCTGCACAACGGGGAGATCCGGAAGCAGGTGGACGTCCTCCCGGGTACCCATGATCCGGTCAGCGCGGCCTATTACTTCCGGGGACGGGGTTTCGGGAAAGAGGAGAAGGAGCGCAACGTCTACGGGGGGCGGAAGGTATACCAGATCTCGCCCCGCACGGTGGGAACGGAACGGCTGCACACGGAGCGCGGCGATTTCGACACCCTCGTCGTCCAGCCGGTCATCAAGAGGGACGGCAAGGTGGAGAACAAGGGGGACCTGCGGATGTGGGTCACCCGCGACGAGCGGCGGCTGCCCGTGCGTTTCTACGCGAAATTCCGGAAGATCAAGGAGTGGACGCTGGTCGGGATACTGATGAACGAAAGGTCGGGAGGGTGACGGATGGACAAGGAGCTGCTCGAGATCCTGGCGTGCCCGAAGTGCAAGGGCGACCTCCGGCTTGCGGCGGAGGATTCCGAGCTGCGCTGCCCGTCCTGCCGGCTTTCGTACCGGATCGAGGACGGCATTCCCATCCTTCTGGAAGACGAGGCCGTCCCCTATGAATGATGCGTCCTTCCTCTCCGACGCCGAACGCTGGGTCGCGGTCTTCCCCTCGTGCCGCGTCCTCGTCGTTGGGGACATAATGCTCGACGAGTACGTGTTCGGGACGGTCGGGCGGATCTCCCCCGAAGCGCCCGTGCCCGTGGTCGCCGTCACGCGCGACGCGCGGGTCCCGGGCGGGGCGGCCAACGTGGCGCTGAACCTCGCGGGGCTGGGAACCGGGGTCGAGATGGCCGGGCTGGTCGGGAACGACGCCGCGGGAAGGGATGTGGTCCGGGCGCTGCGGAGGAGGAAGATCGGCGTCTCCGCGGTCCTGGCGGATACCGAACGGCCAACGACGGTGAAGACCCGGGTCATCGCCCACAGCCAGCAGGTGGTGCGCGTCGACCGGGAGAAGAACGGGCCGCCGTCGCGGCGGACGCACGAGGCGCTGCTGCGGAAGATCGTGGGCGCCATGGACGGGGTCCGGGGGGTCGTTTTCTCGG
>JBFLWB010000069.1 GCA_040758155.1 Thermodesulfobacteriota bacterium | reverse complement strand
TAGACCTCTCCTGTTGTCTGCATTGAAAGATGGGTGGATAGGTTAACTTATGACGTTAATGCGGTCAAGAACTATTACTGAGAGGAAAATCCAGAACAGACAAGATATTACCAATCTATTGCAGGGATCCCCGCCCGTCAAGACAAGAAGGGAAACGGGAACGGCATTCGATCAGCCGCGCCGGATATAAATACATTCGCCGTCATGAAATCGAAGTGGAGCCTCCCGCTTCCTTCGATTATAGTCGGAACCATGTCCGAAACCGAAACCCGCAGGATGGGGCGCGCCGCGGCGGTGATGATGGCGTCGGTGCTCCTCTCCCGGATCTTGGGGTACGCGCGGGACGCCGTGATCGCGTACCAGCACGGGGCCACTCCCGACACGGACGCGTACTTCGCGGCGTTCACGATCCCCGATTTCCTGAACCACATCCTGGCGGGAGGCGGGCTCTCCATCACCTTCATCCCGATCTTCTCCCGGTTCCTTGCGGAAGGAAAGGAGGAGGAGGGATTCCGCGCGTTCTCCACCATCGCCACGACGATGGGGATCGCGATGGTCTTCTTCATCGTCCTCGGGGAGTTCATGGCGGACCGGATCATCCCGCTGATCGCGCCCGGATTCTCCCCTGCCCAGGTCGCGACGGCCGCGGGGCTCACGCGGATCGTCCTGCCGGCCCAGATCTTCTTCTATCTCGGCGGGCTGCTGATGGCCGTCCAGTTCGCGCGGAAGCAGTTCCTTCTCCCGGCGCTCGCCCCTCTGGTCTACAACACGGGGATCATCGCCGGCGGGCTGCTGGCCGGCAGGGAGCGCGGGATGGAGGGGTTCGCGTGGGGGGTCGTCGGGGGCGCCTTCCTGGGGAACTTCGCCCTGCAGCTTTACGGAGCGCGCCGCGGGACGTTCGCCTACCGTCCCCGGATCGACTTCGCCGATCCGTCCCTCCGGGAGTTCTTCCTCCTTTCCGTTCCCATCATGCTCGGGTTTTCCCTCGTCGTGGTGGACGAGTGGACGCTGCGGGTCTTCGGCTCGTTCCTGCTCGTGGGGGCGATCACCTGGCTGAACAACGCGCGCCGCCTCCTGATGGTGCCCGTCGGCATCCTGGGCCAGGCGTCGGGGGTGGCCTCGTACCCGTTCCTCGCGGAGCTCGCCGCAAGGGGGAAGCTGGACAAGCTGTGGGAGTCGCTGTCGCTCACGCTGCGGTGGGTGTTCCTCGTTTCCGCCGCCGCGGCCGCGACGATCTTCGTCCTGTCGCGCGAGGCGGTCCTGCTCGTCTACCAGCGCGGCGCGTTCCGGATCGACGACACGATCCGCACCGCCCAGGCGCTCTCCGCCTTCGCCATCGGCATCCCCCTCTGGTGCTCGCAGGCGATCGTGTCCCGGGGCTTTTTCGCGATGAAGGACACCTGGACCCCCACCCTGGTCGGGACGGCGTCGTGGCTCGCCGCTCTCCCGGCGTACTACTTCCTGCAGCAGACGCACGGCGTGTTCGGCCTCGCCTTAGCGAGCACGGTGGGGATCTTCCTGTACGCCGGCGCGCTCTACGGCATCCTCATGCGCCGGACGGTGGGGAAGCGCGGGCTGTCGGAGCTGGCCGAATTCGGGAAGATGGCGCTCGCCGCGGCGCTCGCTGCCGCCGTCGGCGGATACGGCCTCTCGGCCGCCGCGAAATACCTCTCCTGGGAGACGTACTACGGGGCGCTGGCCAGGTCCGCCGCGGGATCGGTCCTGGTCTGCGCCGCCTGCTGGCTCTTCGCGCTGCTCCTGGGCTGCCGCACGGTGCGCGCGATCCGCCGCAAGGAGGACCTGCTGCATCCGCCGTCGGCGGGCCCGGGCCCGGAGGCGCCCGGCGGGGAGCCGCCCGCGTGATCCGGCTCGCGGACAGGATATGGATCGTGGAGGGAGGGAAGAACGGCCGATACCCGTTCTCCCATTCCCTCTACATCCGGGACGGGGGCGGTTTCCTGGTCGACGCCGGGTCGGACGCGGAGGAGATCGACCGGCTGCGCAGGGAGGACGGAATCGCCGCGGTCGTGATGACGCACTATCACGAGGACCACTTCACGCACCTGTCGGGACTTCCCGATGCGGAGGTGTGGGCATCGGCGGCGGACGCGCCGGCCTTCGAATCGGCCGACACTCTGCTCGCCTTCGAAGCCGCCGCGGGGACGGAATGGGAGGCGCCCTACCGGAAGCTGATCGGGGAGAAGTTCCGCTTCGCCCCCCGGAAGGTCTCCCGCCGGGTGAACGACGGCGAGGAGATCCTCTTCGGGAAGACGCGGGCGGTCGCCGTGGTCGCTCCCGGCCACACGCCGGGGCACCTGTGCCTCCATTTCCCCGAAGAGGGGATCCTGTTCCTCGGCGATTACGACCTTGCGGATTTCGGACCGTGGTACGGCGACGCGTCCTGCGGCATCGAGGAGTTCCGCCGCTCGGCGCGCCGCCTGGCGGCGGTCGGGGCGGACCGGTGCGTGGTCTCGCACGAGGGGCCCGTCCACCGCGGCCCGATCGCGGAGAAGGTCGAGGCGTACCTGGCGGCGATCGACCGCAGGGAGGAGGCGCTGCGCGAGTTCCTCCGGGAGCCGAGGACGCGCGCGGAGATCATCTCCCGGCGGCTGGTCTGCGGCTCCGGGAACGACTGGTGGTGGCTCGACTACGCCGAGTGGTCGCTCCTGTCGAAGCACCTCGAAGAGATGATCCTCCGCGGGGCGGCGACGTTCTCGGAGGGGGTCTACGCACGGTCGTAGTGCGAGAACTTCATCGTGTAGTTCCCCCGCCCCTGCGAGAGCGACCGGAGCGCCGTCACGTAACCGAACATCTCCTTCAGCGGGACCATCGCCGACAGCAGCGACGCGTCCAGGCGGCGGTCCACCGAGGTGACCCTCCCGCGGCGGGCGTTCACGTCGCCGATGACCCCTCCGAGGAACTCTTCCGGGACGGAGATCTCCACCTCCATCACCGGCTCCAGCAGGTACGGCTTCCCCTTCTCGTACGCCTCCTGGAACGCCTTCGCGGCCGCGACCTTCGCGACCATCTGCGAGGGGACGCCCGAGTGGAAGGCCATTCCGGTGAGATCCACCGCCACGTCGTCCACCGGGTAGCCCAAGGAGCCGAAGAACGCGCCCTCGCGCAGCCCCATCTCCATCCCGTCGCTCACGTCCTGCGAGAAGCCCAGCATCCGGTAGCCGTCGAGGATCCGCACCCCGGAGCCCCGCGGGGCCGGCTGGACGGAGACCGTGGTGACCACCTTCACCATCCGTTCGGCGATCTCCCGCTCGAACACGCTCTCCGCGCTCCCGGCCGCGGTCACCGTTTCCCGGTAGACGACCTCGGGGTTCCCCTTGCGGACCGTCAACCCGAATTCCCGCGCCATCCGGTCGAGGACGACCTCCAGGTGGAGCTCCCCCATCCCCGATAGGAGGATCTGCCCCGTGTCGGCGTCCTCGCGGAACGTCAGCGTCGGATCCTCGTCCGTCATCGCGCCCAGGATCTCCTTCAGCCGGTCCATCTCCCGGACGGTCTTCGGCTCGACGACCACCGAAACGACGGGCTTGCGGAACTCGATCGGCTCGTAGAGGATCGGCGCCGCCGGATCGCACAGCGTGTCTCCCGTCTTCGCCTTCTTGATCCCCCGCGCCCCGACGATGTCGCCCGCGCGGATCTCGTCGACCGGTTCCTTCTTCCCCCCGTGCATCCGGAAAAGGCGCGCCGCCTTCTCCTTCTCGCCGGTGGCCGCGTTGAGGAACGCCGCCCCCTCGGCCGCCTTCCCGGAATAGACGCGCAGGTAGACCGTCCGCCGCCCCTCCTCCTGCATCACCTTGAACACCAGCGCGGAGAACGGCGCCGACGGCAGCGGCTCGCGCATCGCGGGCACGCCGGACCGGGGATCGTCGCCCCGCGCTGGGGGGACCTCGGCGGGCGACGGGAGGAAATGGACGATCCCGTCCATCGCCGGCTGGACCCCCCGGTTCCGCAGCGCCGATCCGGCGTAGACCGGGAAGATCCGGCCGGCCAGCGTCCCTTTCCGGATCCCGGAGCGCAGCAGCGGCAACGGGACCTCCTCCCCCGCGAGGTACTTCTCCGCCGCCGCGTCGTCCCCGTCGGCCGCCGCCTCCAGCAGCGCCTCGCGGTATTTCGACAGGGCGTTCGCCTCTCCGGGCGAAAGCGGTTGCCGATGCACCGTCGCCCCCTGGTCCTGCGCGGAGAAGGACACGCGCTCCATCGACATCAGGTCGGCCACGGCCGCGAACGTCCCCTCCTCGAACAGCGGGACCGTCACGGGGATCCCCCGGGCGTCCAGCTTCCGCGCCATGTCGGCGATCACCCGGTCGTAGTCCGCCCCCGGGCGGTCGAGCTTGTTGACGAACGCGATCCGTGGGACCTTGTGGCGGTTCGCCTGGCGCCAGACGACCTCGGACTGCGGCTCCACCCCCCCCACCCCGCAGAAGACGACGACCGCGCCGTCGAGGACGCGCAGCGACCGCTCCACCTCGATGGTGAAGTCCACGTGCCCGGGGGTGTCGATCAGGTGGATCTCCGATCCCTGCCACGCGAACTGCGTCACGGCGGAGGTGATGGTGATCCCGCGTTCCCGCTCCTGCGGGAGGTAGTCCATCTGGGTGTCGCCGTCGTGCACCTCCCCCATCCGGTGCGTGACGCCGGAGTAAAAGAGCAGCCGCTCGCTGAAGGTGGTCTTCCCTGCGTCGATGTGCGCGATGATCCCTATGTTCCTGAGGCGGTCGACGGCAGCCACGTCAGAAGTTCCCCCGGAAGAGATTGAATGTGGAGGCGCCCGGGATCGCCCGGTCCTCCATCAGGGCGGAAAGGACCGCGGACAGCTCCTCCGCGGAAAGCCCCTTCAGGTCCGCGAAGAAGTCGCGGATCCCCGCCGCGCGCAGCTCGTGGAGCGACCCGGAAAGGGAGAACGGCTCCGCGGGGAGGACCGCCGACCCGTGTTCGTCGGTGTCCACGCCGAACCGCTCGCCCCGGGGACTCACCACCTCCCCGCCCCGCACCCCCTTCGCGGGGAGCAGCCGCGAGAGCATCAGCGGCACTCGGCCGTAGACCACCGCGATCCCCAGCCCGTAGAGGAACTTTCCGATGTCCCGCAGCGCCGAAAGCGGCGCTTCCACCGGGAGGATCATCCGGGCCGCGCCCATGCGAGAAAGGGCGGAGAGGGCCGCCATGTTGAAGGCATAGAGGTAATGGTCGCTGACGAGGACCACCTGGCGCCGGAGAGGCGACGGGGCGAAGAAGCGGAAGTGTCCCGCGTCCGGAAGGACCCAGCGCGTCAGCCCCTTCCCCACGGCCTCCGTGACGGTCCGGCGCAGGAAGGAGGCCTCCGATTCGAGCAGCGGCGCGGGGAGGCGGAAGTAGGCGCCCGCCCTCGCGTGCCGGATCAACGGCGACGGATCGCGCAGCAGCGCCTTGGTCATCTCCACGACGGGGACGATCCCCGGGGTCTTCGGCAGGAGGGGAAGCTGCTCCGCGCGGATGCCGGCGAAGATCACCGTGCCGGGCCCTTCCGGCCGGGCGCCGGAGACGCGCAGCGTCGGAAGGATCTCCAGCCGGAGCCGCTTCCCGGCGAGGTGGAACTCCTTGTCGAAGTGCCGGGCCGCCTGGAGGAAAAGCGACTTGACGTCGCCCCAGGCGCAGGGCCCCCCGCGGTATTCCAGCCGCACCTCCGCCAGCGGGAGATCCCCCCGGTACGCCGCGGCAAGCTGCCGATCCCCGTCCTTCGGCGGCGATCCCGCCGGGGCGCCCGCGGGGCCTGAGACGCGGTACGGATACTCCCGCGACACGCTGCCGTAAGACGCACGCACCAGCACCGCCCCGGGAGAGACCGCGACGGAGAAGCGCGCGCCGTCCGGCCGGATCGCCTCCATCTCCCGGCGGGCGCGCCGCGTGAACTCCGCGCGGCCGGCGGCGGCCGTCCGGAACAGGAGGTCGCCCGGCGAAACGGAGAACGGGATCTTCAGGAAGAGCCCCCCTTCCGCCGCGCGCATGTCGGGCGCCGACGCGGAGAAGCCCCGCCCCGAGCCGTCCTCCTGGAACTGGACGCGCAGGCGGTCTCCGGGGTCGACCGGCGCCGCACCGGGCACGAAGGCCCACCCGTCCTCGATCCGTTCGACCGCGCCCATGGCGTCGCCCACGTTCCCGGAGCCGCCGCCCGTAGCCACCTCGCCCGGGGCGGCCCCGCCGGTCAGCCCGGAGGTCGGCTCCCGGCCGACGACCCCGGACAGGATCCGCATCCCCTCCTCGACGCCCTCCGCGGGCCTCCCCGCGCGGATCGCGTCGAGCGCGGCGCGATACGCAGACACCACGCCGTACACATACTCCGCCCCCCGCATCCGCCCCTCGATCTTGAGGGCGGCGACGCCCAGCGGCACGATCTCCGGAAGGCGCGGGAGGAGCGACAGGTCGCCGGTGGAGAAGATCGCTTCGCCCTCCCCGCCGCCCGTCCCGTACAGGCGACGGCACGGCTGGACGCACGCGCCGCGATTCCCGCTCTTCCCCCCAAGGTAGGACGAGAAGAAGCATTTTCCCGACCAGGAGTAGCACAGCGAGCCGTGCGCGAAGATCTCCACGCCGATGGGCGAGCGCGCGGCGATCCGCGCGACCTCCCCGATCCGCAGGTGCCGCTCGAGGATGACCCGGGAGGCCCCCATCCGTGCGAACTCCTCGGCGCTCTCCGCGGAGGCGCAGCCGGCCTGCGTGCTGACGTGGACCGGGATCTCCGGGAAGTATTCCCGCAGGATCCGGATCAGCCCGAAGTCGGCCGCGATCACCGCGTCCGGCGAAAGCGGCGCGACCTGGTGGATCAGCGAGATCGCCTCCGGGAGATCGGCTTCCGTGAGGAGCGAGTTGATCGCCACGTAGATCCGGACCCCGCGGGCCTTGGCGTGGGGAAGGATCCGGCACAGGTCGGAGATCTGGAAGTTTTCCGCCCGGGCGCGCGCGTTGAATTTCCCCAATCCGAGGTAGACCGCGTCCGCGCCGGCGTCCACGGCGGCGAAGTATGCCTCGGGAAAACCCGCGGGCGCCAGCAGCTCCGGGAAATCGGGGCGGGCGGCTCCCGGCGCGGGGAGGCGCGACCCGGCGGGCTCGCGGCGCGGCCCGTTCCGGGACTTCTTCGGCCGCGGCGTTTCCGCGGGAGCCGCCGGGGGGGCGCTCCGGGGCTCCGGCCGGCGGGGACGGAATTTCCCCCGCTTCCCCTCCGACAGGGGAGGCGGCTTCACTTCGCCGGGCCCCCGGCGGACGACCTTCGGCTTCCTGTCTCGTGGCGTTTCGATCGGATTTCCCCTTCTTCCCTTTTCGTTTGACATCCATGATACATCCGTTGGAAACTGTGCGGAAGATAGCGATTCGCAAAGTAAATCACGCCATTCCCCGAACGGAGGGCATCGATGGCCTACATCCCGCTCGCCCTGATCGTCATCGTGGTCGCCTGGTTCGTGGCCGCCTACAACAAGCTCGTGCGCATGCGCAACCAGGTGAAGAACGCCTGGCACCAGATCGACGTCCAGCTCAAGCGGCGCTACGACCTTATCCCCAACCTCGTCGAGGTCGTCAAGGATTACATGTCCTTCGAGCAGGAGACGCTGACGAAGGTCATCGAGGCGCGCGGCGCGGCGATCGCCGCGAAGGGAACGGCGGCCCAGGCGAAGGCGGAGAACGTCCTCACCGAGTCGCTCAAGAGCCTCTTCGCCGTCGTGGAGAACTATCCAGACCTGAAGGCGAACCAGAACGTCGCCGCGCTTCAGGAAGAGCTGACGGGCACCGAGAACAAGATCTCCTTCGCCCGGCAGTTCTTCAACGATTCCGTGATGGCGTACAACAACACGATCCAGGCGATCCCCAGCAACCTCGTCGCATCCCTCTTCAACTTCACGACGGAGACATATTTCGAGGCGCCGGAGTCGGACCGGGCCGTCCCCAAGGCCGACCTGAGATAACCACCGGCGGAACGAATGGCGGCGCCGGAAAAGACCTGCGGAAAGTGCGGCACGGTCAATCCGCGGGGGGCGGATTACTGCTACCTGTGCCAGGCGCCTTTCGGGGCCGGGACGCCCGGGCCGGGCGTGCAGGCTTTCGCCGGGGAAACCGGCGGGAGCGGGAACGCCGCGCCGGTCTTCAAGGCCGCCCCGATGCTCCTGTTTCCCGACGCCCAGCGGCACAACGTGCGGATGTCGGCGCTGCTCTTCGCGCTGCTCGTCGGCGTCTTCTTCCTCCTCGGGACCGTCATCGGAGGGGCCTACGGCGACGTCGGCAACGGAATCGCCCTCTCCGCCGTCCTGTGCGTCATCCTCGGCGGAGCCGCGTACTTCAACGGATCGAGCATCGTCCTGTCGCTCCACGACGCCGCGAAGGCCGACCCCGAGCGGCACCGCCAGCTCCTCAACGTCGTCGAGGAGATGCGGATCGCCGCGGGCGTCCCGATGCCGAAGGTCTACGTGATGCCGTCCGCCGGGATGAACGCCTTCGCCGCGGGGCGCAGGCCCGAGGAGGCGAGCGTTGCGGTCACCCAGGGGCTCCTCGACGGGCTCAACCGCGAAGAGCTGCAGGGAGTGATCGCCCACGAGCTGGCGCACGTCAAGAGCAGGGACACGCTCTACAACGTCTGCGCGGCCGTTCTCGTCGGCTCCATCGCCCTGCTGGCCGACATGTTCCTGCGCGGGACCTTCTTCGCGCACCGGGGACGCTCGTTCGGCGGAAGGCGGGGCGGGGGGCGCGCAAACGCCGCTTACATCGTCCTGGGGATCCTCCTCGCCCTCCTGGCGCCGCTGGCCGCGAAGATCCTCCAGATGAGCATCTCGAGGCAGCGGGAGTACCACGCCGACGCCGCCGCCGCGGGCTTCACGCGCAACCCTCTCGGGCTGGCCTCCGCCCTGTCGAAGATCGCCGCGGGGGGGGCGCAGGTGCCGGGCGAGAACCGGGGGACGCAGCACCTGTTCATCGTCAACCCGTTGAAGGAATTCGGGCCCGGCGCCTCGGCGCTCATGTCGACCCACCCCCCCACGGAGCTGCGCATCCAAAGACTGAAGGCCATGGCCGGGTTCGGCGGAGTGTGATAGAAAAGATCCATAACATCCGGAGGGCATCATCCATGCAATTCACCGATGAAGCGCTGAAGTACCTGAACCTGGGGATCTCGGGCGAGCTCGCCGCCTACGTCTTCTACAAGCGGGCGGCGGTCCTGTTGTCGGACGCGAAGCTGCGGGAGACGATCCTGAAGATCGCCGGCGAGGAGAAGAGCCACTTCCTGTCGCTGGAGGACGTCTACGACCGCCACGTCCGGTCCGAGATGTGGGCCCCGTACAAGGACATCATGAACAAGCCGGGGCTGCCGGACATCGACGAGCTGGTCCAGGACACCCACAAGGAGCTCCTCGCCAGGATCGGGAAGCTCTCCTCGAAGCGGGAAGTGCTCGAGATGGGGCTGTCGCTGGAGAAGGAAGCGATCGAGCTTTACAGCAACGCCGCCGCGAAGCTCAGCCATCCGGACATCCGGAAGGTGTTCGACTTCCTGATCACCTTCGAGAACAGCCATGTCCAGATGTTCGAGACGGAGCTGGCCGCCCTCTGAAAAAACGTAACGGGGCGCCCCCGTCGGAGGGCGCCCCGCCCGTTTCGCCTGCCCGCCGGAACGGGTTCTTTTCCCCTAGAACTTGTAGCCGACGTCCAGCCCCGCCAGCCAGGCCTTCCCTTCCCAGGTGCCGTTCTGCCCGATGAGGTTCGTACCCTCCGGCCGGACGTTCGATATCGTCCGCTCCTTCTTGTCGATGTACATGAGCGCCGTGTCGATCGTCCACGGGCCGATCTTGTACCCCGCCCCCACCATGTAGTTCAGCCGGGTCGCGTCGGGCAGCTCCGGCCCCAGCGTCTCCGCCGGCACCGGCGTCGGGTCGTAAACGAAGCCCGCGCGAAGCGCAAGCGGGTCGGTGACCCGATACTCGGCGCCGAGCCGGATCGCGCAGACATCCCGCCATTGCTTGTCGGAGTTGGTGCTGACAAGGACCGGCGGCCTCTGGTCCCGGATGGTGATCGGAAGGCTCTTGAACGAGCTCCAGAAAGTCCAGTCCGCGTCCGCCTCGAACGTCCACCGGTCCATCGTGTACGCCACGCCGAGCGCGAAGGTCGCCGGCATCTTGATGAGGGCGTCCCCCTTCGTGGCGAAGGTCGTGCCGCCGCCGAAGAACGCCTGCGACACGGACGCACCGCCGAGCGCGGCGACGCCCGTCGTGTTGATGCTGTTCAGGTTCACGTCGCCGTCCTTGACATTGAGATCGAACGAGCTGCGGTAGCTCGCCCCGATCCGCACGTTCTTCGTGGGCTTGATCAGCACGCCGAAGTTATAGCCCCACGCGTCGCCGCTCCCTTCCAGTTCCAGGTTGTACAGGTTCCCCCCGAGCGCCGTACTCACCGGCGTCTTCCCCAGCGTCGCCATCCCGTACATGTAGTCGATCCCGAATCCGATCGACAGCATCTCGTCGACCTCGAATGCGAACGTCGGGTTGATCACGATCGTCTGCAGGTCGATCTTGGTGACCTGGTTGCGGAAGATGCTGCCGAAGGCGTCCTTGTATTCCTGCCCCAGCCCGAACGGGGCGAAGATGCCGACGCCGTAGGCGATGCCGCGCTTCTTGTTCGTGCTGGTGAAATAGGCGTTGGGGATCATGAAGTGCAGCGTCTTCTGCGTCTCCGAGACCGTGAGTCCCGGCACACCCGGAGTGGCCCCCGTCAGCGGCGTGGACCCGGTGAACTCCCCGCCGTTTTCATGGACGTAGGTCGCCCCCACCATCACGTTCTTCCCTTCGAGCTGCATGAGGCCCGCCGGATTGAAGTAGATCGCGGACGGGTCGTCCGCCTGCGCGGTGAAGGCGAATCCCATGCCCATCGCCTTTACGCCCGCTTCCGGCAGACGGAATCCCGCGGCGAACGAGGTGCCCGCCGCCAGCATCAGCGCCACCGACAGTGAAACCGGTTTCCACCACTTCATGCGCACCCTCCTTGGCAAGGCGTTTCGCGCCCCCGCATATGGTTATTGGCGCTTAACATACCGGTTCGGGAACGCTTATGCAACGGAATAAAACATCCACCGGACTGAATATGAATCAGATTTATTCGGGAGGAGGGAAACGGGGAATAAAACCTTCAGGCACACGCCTTGGTGGATCTTTTCGGCGCCCGCTTCGGAAAGAGACGCGGTTTCCAACGGGCGCCGGATCACCGCGCATTCCCTGTCGAGAACGGCCCGCGCGGCCACGTTGCGCCAGCCGTCCACGACCCGGAAGTCGCGGACTCCGCCGGTCGCCCCGGAGGAGGAAAGCCCCCGCGGCTCCCCCAGTCCGTCGTAATAGCGTTCCACGCCTTCGCCGGAAAGCATGTTCAGGTTCCACTCCGAGCAGAGCGTCCCGGACACGGGCGCCTCCCCCAGGTTGCGCAGCCGGAATGCCGCGACGAATCCTTCCTCCCACCCCCGCAGGAACAGCGCCTTCTCCAGGAGAAGCTCGATCCCCGGCGCGCGCAGCGGGATCGCGAACTTCGCAAGGATGCCCGTACCCCGGCGCGCGCAGTCGACGGCGGCTTCCTTCCCCGCCGTCACGCAGCGCGGCGCCGCGCCGGCGAGGATCGACTCCGGAGAATCCTCCTCCCCGTGGAACGCCTCCCGGAAGGAGGCGCGCTGCCATGGATCGGCGCCCAGCGCCTGCAGGACCGCGGGGTCCTTCAGCACCAACGCGTCGTGGATGCTCGTCGAGCCGTCGTACGATCCGGCGGCGCGGAGGAAGCGCCCGTGGTATCCCTCCGTCCTGCGGGTCAGAACGTGCCCCAGCGCCACCCCCCGCGTCGGCAGGGAGATCTCCGTGAGCGCCCCCCCGTCGTGGCCGTGGGAGAGAAGGGTCATCCCCCCGGTCTTCAGCAGCAGCTCCGTTCCGCCGTCGCAGTCGAGGTCGCCTTCCCGGACCTCGGCCCATCCCGCCTTCGACCCGTGCAGCGCCGCGTCCGCCAGCCCCTCCGCCCGGAGCAGGTTCGACCACGCGGCCTCGCGAAGGTGGTTCAGGTAGAGGCCTCCGAAGACGCCGTGCCAGTAGACGTCGTTGCTCTGGGCCCGGTACAGGAAATCGCGCGCCGCGCGCGCCCGCGCCGGATTCGTCCGCTCCGCCGCCTCGACCCTTTCGCTGACGAGGAGCATCCGCTTGTGAAGCTGGTTCGCCTCTTCGTATTTCCGGAGGAAGTTCCGGTAATATCCCCCCTGGACGAACGGCTTGATCTCCCCCATGCGGCCCGAGCGGAAATCGTGCAGCAGCGCGCCGAACAGCGCGGCCCGCTCCGCCGGAAGCGTCCACTCTCCCATCTCGATGTAGGAGCAGGCGGGTATGTAGACCGTGCCCCGGACCTTCGCTTCGGCGACGTACTCCCCGAGCGTCATCGGGACGAGCCGGTCCGCGCGGGCGGCGATCCCTTCGAAGAAGCGCCGCAGCCACCCGTTTTCGTAAACGTGCCTGCGCGTTCCGGGCCAGACGCCGAACTTTTCCCCGTCGTCGGCGAAGACCGCCGCGGGGAA
The DNA here is from genome assembly GCA_040758155.1 of Thermodesulfobacteriota bacterium. Taxonomy (NCBI): domain Bacteria; kingdom Pseudomonadati; phylum Thermodesulfobacteriota; species Thermodesulfobacteriota bacterium. The sequence goes on along the minus strand of JBFLWB010000069.1, from coordinate 17,095 downwards.
CGGGACGTCGCGGGAGGTCATCCGCTCGATCTCGGACAGCGCCTCCTCCACGCTCCCGAACGGGATGAGGTATCGGAGCCGCTCGCTCCCAGGGAAGACGCGGACCGCCGCCCCGTTGAATTCCGTGAGCCAGACGCCGTCGAGCTCCTCCGAAGACAGCCCCGCCCGCTGGAAATGGTAGTCGTCGAGCGGGAGGTATTTCACGCCCGCCGCCGAGAGGGTCCGCGGCAGGTCGGGCTCCCACACCCGCTCCGCCAGCCACACCCCTTCCGGCGCCCTGCCGAACCGTCCCTCCAGGGCGGAAGAGAGCTCCCGGAGCTGCCCCAGCCGGTCCCGCTCGGGCAGCAGCGCCAGCACCGGCTCGTACATCCCCCCGCCCAGCAGCTCGACCTGTCCGCGGAGGACGAGGTCGCGCAGGAGCGAGAACGTCTCCGGAGCGCGCTCCTCGATCCACAGGAGCAGCCCGCCGGAGAAGTGGATCGTCACCCGGATCGACGGGAACTCCGCCAGGAGCTCGAGGAAGGGGCGGTACGCGTCGCGCGTCGCGTTTTCGAGGACGGAATCGAAGTTCCCCACCGGCTGGTGGTTGTGGAAGCAGAGGAGAAGGGCCCGGCGATCCGCGCTCACAGCTTGACGAGGAAGGGGTACAGCAGGCGGTACGAAAGGTAGCCCGCCGCCGCCGAGGCCGGGATCGTCAGGACCCACGCCCACACGATCCGGATCCCGACGCCCCAGTTCACCTTCCCGCGCCCCTGGGACAGCCCGGTCCCGAGGATCGCGGAAGTGATGACGTGGGTCGTGCTGATGGGGATCCCCATGCCGGTCGCCGCCAGGATGACGCCCGCGGAGGAGGTCTCCGCGCAGAAGCCGTGGACCGGCTGCAGCTCCACGAAATCGCGCCCCACCGTCTTGATGATGCGCCACCCTCCCATCGCCGTGCCCGCCGCCATCGCCCCCGCGCAGGCGAGCATGACCCAGGCCGGGATGCGGAAGGTCTCGAGGGAGCCGTAGGTGAACAGCGCCAGCGCGACGATCCCCATCGATTTCTGGGCGTCGTTGGAGCCGTGCGAGAACGCCATGAACGCGGCCGAGAAGATCTGGAGGTGCCGGAAGCCCCGGTTCAGCGGAGAGGGGTGCCAGTTGCGGAAGATCCAGTAGATGCCGACCATGAGCAGGTACGCCGCGATCGTCCCGGTCACCGGCGATACCACGATGGCGATCAGGATCTTGGTGATCCCCGTCCACTGGAGCGGGTCGATCCCCCGCGCCGCGACCACCGCGCCGATGAGCCCCCCGATGATCGCGTGGGAGGAGGAGGAGGGGATGCCGTAATGCCAGGTGAGGAGGTCCCAGAAGATCGCGCCGGCCAGCGCCGCAAGGACGATGATCTGCGAGACGTAGGCCGGGTCCACGATCCCCTTCCCGATGGTCGTCGCGACGTGCGTCGAGATCAGCGCGCCGACGAAGTTCAGCCCCGCCGCCATGACGATCGCAGCCCGGATGGAGAGGGCGCGCGTGGAGATGCACGTGGCGATGGCGTTCGCCGTGTCGTGGAAGCCGTTGATGAAGTCGAAGGCCAGGGCGGAGAGGATCACCAGCCCCAGCAGGATTTCCGGGGTGTCAGCCATTCTTCAGCGCCACGCTCTCCAGGACGTTCGCCGCGTCCTCGCACCGGTCCGTCGCGAGCTCGAGCGTCTCGTAGATCTCCTTCCACTTGATGATGGCGATGGGGTCGTCCTGGTGCTCGAACAGGTGGGCGATGGCGTCGCGGCAGACCCGGTCCGCCTCGTTCTCGATGGAGTTCACCTCCACGCAATGCTCGTAGACGCGCTCCCTTCCCTTCGCGAGGGGAAGGTGGCCGATCCCCTTGTGGAGCTCCTGCACGGCCTTCAGGATCAGGTATCCCATCTCCTTGGCGTACGGCGTGGTCGCGGAGATCTTGTAGACGTTGAGCCGGGTGGCGGCGCCGTGGATCAGGTCGATCACGTCGTCGATGGAGGAGGCCAGCGCGAGGATGTCCTCCCGGTCGATGGGGGTGATGAACGTGGTGTTGAGCTTGCGGACGATGTCGTGGGTGATGGCGTCCCCCTTGTGCTCCACCTCCTCGATCTTCCGCGCGCGCTCCTGCAGGTCGTCGAAATTGTCGAGGAGCTCCTTGAGCCGCTCCGCCCCCTCCACGATGTTCTCCGACGCCTTTATGAAGAGCGAGAAGAACTCTTCATCCCTCGGAATGATCCGGAACATTATGCCTCCCCCGCCAGACGCGCCAAGGCGCATTCCGCCCCGGCCACCAGCTCGTCGATGATCTCGCGGACCGGCTGGATCTTCCGGACGAAGGCCACGCTCTGCCCCGCCATCAGCGATCCGTGCTCCACGTCCCCCTCCACCACCGCGCGCCGCAGCGCGCCGATCCAGAACTCCTCCAGCCGCGCCATGGCCTCTTCCCGGGAGATCTCCCCCCCCTTAAGCCGCGTCAGCAGCTCGAGCTGCAGGCGGTTGAAATCCCGCGTTCCCTCGTTGACGATCGCCCGGACGGGAATCGTGGGGAGGACGGGATCGAACTGCGAGGTGGGCATGGCGTCCCGCGCGGCCGCCTTGACGAACGCTTCCTTGAAGCGGGGGTGGGCGACGCACTCCTCGGCGGCGACGAACCGCGTCCCGAGCTGGACTCCCGAGGCGCCCAGGGCGAGATACTGCGCGATCATCTCGCCGGTGCCGATCCCCCCCGCGACGAAGATGGGGACTTCCTTTATGTTCAGGAGGAATTCCTGCGCAAGAACCGAGGTCGCCACGGGCCCGATGTGCCCTCCCGCCTCGTTCCCCTCGATCACCAGGGCGTCGGTCCCCTGCTTGATCAGCCGTTTCGCCAGCGGCAGGATCGGCGCGAAGCAGATGACCTTCGACCCGGCGTCCTTCACCTCGGCGATGTCCCTCCCCGACGGGATGGTCCCCGCGAAGAAGACGAACGGACACCGCTCGCGGACGACCACCCCGATGTGCTCCCGGAACATCGGGGCGACCGTTATCAGGTTGACGCCGAACGGTTTTTCCGTTTTTTCCCGGGCGGAGGCGATCTCCCGGGCGAGGAGGTCCGGGGGCATGTTTCCCCCGGCGAGGACGCCGAACCCGCCCGCGTTGGAAATGGCCGCAACGAGGCCGGCCTCGGACACCCAGGTCATGGCCCCGCAAAGGATCGCGTGGCGGGTCCCGAGGAAGTCGGTCCCGCGCTTCCATGCCTTCGGCAGGTGCTTGTACTCCATCGCCAACGCTCCGGATCGTCCTGTCGGTGAACCAGACACTTATACCATACGCCCGCCGATATTTCCCCCGGTCCCGCTACTCCCGCGATTTCTGGTATGATTGTCGGGACCTGCCATGGTCCGACAAAGCGATTTGTACGACATCACGGTCGTCGGAGCCGGCCCCGTTGGGCTGTACGCGACGTACTACGCGGGCTTGCGGGAGTGCCGGACTAAGCTGATCGAGACCTATCCCCAGGTCGGCGGCCGGCTGATCTCGATGTACCCGGAAAAGGTGATCTTCGACGTGGCGGGCCACCGCCGGATCGTCGCCGCGGACCTCGTGAAGGAACTCGCCGCGCAGGCGATGCAGTACAACCCCACGCTCGCGCTCAACGAGCGGATGATCGGCCTGCGGATCCTGGGCGAGCGCATCATCGAGCTCACGACGACCGCGGGGACCCACTACACCCAGACCGCCATCATCGCCGCGGGCTGCGGCGCCTTCGTCCCGAGGAAGCTGGACATCCCCAACCTGATCGATTTCGAGGGGCACGGAATCTACTACTACCTCGGCTCCTTCGAGCCGCTCCGGGGAAAGAAGGTGCTGGTGGTGGGCGGCGGGAACAGCGCGGTGGACTGGGCCCTCTCGCTGGACGGCATCGCCTCCGAGGTGACGCTCTGCCACCGGATGTACCGCTGGCAGGCCCACGAGGCGATGGTGCACCGCCTGCTCTCATCGAAGGTGCGCGTGAAGTTCCCCTATTACACCCTGAAGGCGGTCCTGGGCGAGGACCGCGTGGCCGGCGCGGTCATCTGGAACGAGCGCAGCGGCCTCGAGGAGACGATCGAGGTGGAGGCGATCGTCCTGTCGATCGGGATGCTCACGAACATGGAGCCCTTCCGGGATTGGGGGCTCAACATCGTCGGCAGCGGCATCGCCGTGGCCTCCGACATGTCCACCAACCTCCCCGGCGTGTACGCTGCGGGCGACATCGTGACGTATCCCGGGAAGGTGCTCCTCATCACCGCCGGCTCCGGCGAGGCGGCCACCGCGGTCAACACCGCGAAGGAATACATCGTCTCGGGGGACCTGGGGCGGTAGCTGGCGGGGGACACACTTCCCCTTCATCCCGCGTTTAAAGCGAAGTATGTCTCCCTCTACCAGCTACTTCCCGCGGTTCGTCCACGCCTCCCGCAATGCCTGCGCCTTGTTCGAGAATACGCCGGCGGCGCCCGCGGCGATCAGACGGAACGCGGTCGCGGGGACGTCCACGGTATAGGGGACCAGCGGGATCCCGGAATCCAGGACCGCACGCAGGCGCAGGGCGGTGAGGCGCCGGTGGTCGGGGTGGATCGACGAGAGGCCGTGGCGCAGGCAGAACGCCAGATCCGAGGCCGACGGCCGGCGCGTCACCAGGCCGCACGGCGCCGACGGCAGCAGGGAGCGTGCGGCCAGGCACTCTTCCCGCAGCCCGGAAGACAGGACCAGGATTCCGGCATACCCCGTCTCCTCAACAACCCGCACCGCCGCCGCGACGCCCCCCGGCGCCTTCGACTCGACGTTCAGCGGGACCGCGCCTCGGACGAGGGAAAAGACCTCCGCAAGGGACGGGAGGATCTCCCCGTTCTTCAGCCGGACGCGGCGAAGGCGCGACCAGGGAGTTTTGGCCACGACGAGGTTCTCCGTCGCCGTCCTTCCCGTAGCCTCGTCGTGGAGGACCACCGGAACGCCGTCCGAGGAAAGCCGGATGTCGAACTCGATCATATCGGCGCGGTCGGCCAGCGCGAGGGAGAACGCGGAGAGGGAATTCTCCAGCGCCCGGTCAGACGCCCCGCGATGGGCGACGAAGACCGGGCGTCCCGGGGTCGCTATGGGGAAGGTGGGACGCACGGCTTAAGTATCCTATAATTGCTCCTTAAATCCAAATCACCGAAATCACTTGGTATTTTCTTTTTCGGTTGCGCGCGGTTTCGCACCGAAGACGAAAAGGTGCGACCCGAACAGATGATCGACTTCCCGCCATCGCAGGGCCTATCACAACGCCTCCATGCGTGAAAGGGGATCGTGTGGGAAGGGATCGGATGCGGGGGGGGGATTCTTTTGCTTGCATCAATATAATCCGATATGATCCATGCGCAACATACAGCTTTTCCGGTGTGACTTCGGCAAGGAGCGAAACAAGATGACTCTTTGGTCCGACTTCCTGGTCAACGACGGGAGGATCATCCATAAGTGGAAACATTATTTCCCGGTGTATGAACGTCACTTCGGGGATTTTGTCAATAAGCCGCTTACTTTCCTGGAAATCGGTTGTGGGCGGGGCGGATCGTTACAGATGTGGAAGCGCTATTTTGGTCCGCACGCGCGAATTATCGGCATCGATATCAGATCCGAGTGCAAGGCTTTCGAGGACGATCAGATCGACGTGCGCATCGGAGATCAGAGTGACCAGCGATTCCTGAATCGTCTGCTCGACGAGTTCGGTGCTCCCGACATCGTTCTCGACGACGGCAGCCACATGATGAGTCACGTCGTTGCCAGTTTCCGGTTTCTTTATCCTCGCGTGGCAAAGAACGGCATTTACATGGTGGAGGACTTGCATACAGCGTATTGGGAGGAGTTCGAGGGAGGCTTGGGCAAACGCTCCACGTTTATTGAACTTTGCAAGGACCTGATTGACGAACTGAACGCTGACCACACGCGAGACGCATTGCCGCCGTCGGACTTCACCAGGACCACCCTGTCGATGCACTTTTACGACAGCATGGCGGTCTTCGAGCGCGGCGCGCACACGAAAAAATGGGCGCCGCAAATCGGCAATCGTCCCTCTCTTCTGGACAGGATCGAATCCCAAGTCAAAGGCAAACTGAATTTTTAAATCGACAAGTTGCGCGTCGCCCTGTATCTCGTCGGCCGCGTGCGAAGCGGATCCCGCTTCATTTCCCTGGAAGGTCCGGGAATCGGGGTTTGGGTCACCATCGGAAGTATCCTATAATCCCACGTGATGATCGAGGTGATCTATAACCCGGTCGCCGGCCCCAAGGTGGCGAACCGGATAGAGCGGATACGCGCGTTCCTGATGTCGCGGGCCGTCGATTTCCGGATCCTCTGGACCGACGGGGCGGGCGATGCCGTCCTCATGGCGCGCGAGGCGGCGGCGAACGGGGCGGACGCGGTCGTCGCCGTCGGCGGCGACGGGACGATCCACGAGGTCGCCAACGGCCTGGCGGGCAGCGGCGCCCGGCTGCTGATCGTCCCGGGGGGAACGGGGAACGTGTTCGCCCGGGAGCTCGGCCTCCCGAAATCGGTGGAGGGCTGCCTGTCGCTGCTGGACGAAGGGAAGACCATCACCGTTCCCCTCGGGAAGGCGAACGACCGGTATTTCGTCCTCCTCGCATCCGCGGGCTTCGACGCCGAGGTCGTGGAACAGATGAACCACCGGCAGAAGAACTACCTCGGGATCGCCGCCTACGGCCTCGTCGGCATCCGGCACTTCCTCCGGGCGCACCCGCCGCTGTGGCTCGACCTGCCGGACCGGGAGCGGATCGAGGCGCAGGCCGTGTTCGTCGTCCGCGGGAGGAAGTACGGCGGGAACGTGGTCATCGCGCCCGACGGGAACATCGAGGGAAACACCTTCCAGGTCGTCGCCCTGCTCCGGAAGGGACGGTGGGGGATCGCGAAGTTCGCCATCGACATCCTGACCGGCAGGCACGCGCGGTCCCGCCACGTGATGATCCGGGAGGAAACCACCGTCACGGTCCGCTCCAGGATCCCGTCCGCCTCGCAGGTGGACGGCGAATACCTCGGCCCCCTTCCGGTCCGGTTCACGATGACCGACGTCCCGCTGCGGATCGTCGTTCCGAAGGAATTCCCTTCCTCGTAAGGAGCCGCATGGCGGGAGCCCGCCTCCGGAAGACGTCGATCGCCGCCCTGCTGGCCGCGGGGCTGGCGGCGGGAGCCGACGGCGGTGCCATTGCCGGGGAGGCCGACGGCCGATGGCTGGCGGGCGACTTCCACATGCACACCGTAATGAGCGACGGCCGCCGGACGGCGGACGAGGTGGCCTCCCGGGCGTTCGCGAACGGCCTCGACTGGATCGCCTTCTCCGAGCACGGCGGAAGCCTCGGGGAGGAGCCGGACGGCCGCCGCGGCGCGGACGCGCAGCGGCTCCGCGGCAAATACCCGGAGAAACGGATCCTCTGCGGCATGGAGTGGAACGTCCCGGGCCACGAGCATGCAAGCGTCATCATCGCGACCGACGACCCGGCCGCCCTCGATGAATTCGAGTCCGCCTGCGACGCCTCCGTCAAAGCCGCCTCATACGCGCTTCCGAAACGGAACCGGACGCACGAAGATGCCGTGGCGTGCCTCGGGATCCTAGCCCGGGACGGGGCGGCCTGGTTCCTTCCGAATCACCCTTCGCGGCGCGGAAAATTCACGGTCGCGGATCTGCGCGAATTCAACGACGCCGCCCCCGGCGTCGCCTTCGGCTTCGAGGGGATCCCGGGACATCAGAAGGCCCCCGTGCGGGGAGGCTATCCCGCATATGGCGGTGCGGACCTTATGGCCGCGAAGATCGGAGGGGCATGGGACGCCCTGCTGGGCGAAGGGCGCGGCTTCTTCCTGTTTGCGAACTCGGACTTCCACGGGCCGGGGACGGATTTCTGGCCCGGCGAGTACGCCAAATCGTTCACCTTCGTGAAGGGGGACGGCCTGAAGGCCGTCGTCGAGGGGATGCGGTCCGGCAACTCCTTCGCAGTCCTGGGAGGGCTGATCGACGCCCTCTCCTTTCACGCGGCGGCGGGCGGCGGCACTGCGACCATGGGGGAGACGCTGACGACGGCGGAGGGCGACCGCCTGGAGGTTTCCATCGCGTTCCGTGCACCGAGGACCGGCGGCGGGGACGCCTCCCGCGTCGACCACATCGACCTGATCGCGGGAAGCGTCTCCGCGAAGGCGCTTCCCGGGACCGAGGCGTACGCGCTTGGCACGAATCCGACCGCGCGGATCGTCGCCCGGGTCACCGGAAGGGAATGGAAGTGCAGCGAGGGATGGTGCAGGGCGAAGATCGACCTGGGTCCCGTGCGGAACGCCGTGTATCTCCGCCTCCGGGGGACGAACCTCCCTCCGGGGACGCCGGGCGAAACGGACGGCGAGGGGAATCCGCTGCCGGACGCGTCGGCGTGCGGTGGGGAAGAAGTCCCCCTGCGCTGCAACACCCCGGAAAAGGCGCTCGCCGACCTATGGTTCTACTCGAACCCGATCTTCATCGAGCTTCTCCCGCCCGCAGTCCCGTAGAACCGGGCTCCAGGACGACCGGCCCGCCCTCGGGGACCAGCCGGGAGCCGCCTGCGATCCGCAGCGTCCGGCCCCTCCATTCCACGCTCCGCGACCAGAACGCGGAGAACCAGAGCCCGAACGCCATGAGGTCGCGCACCGGTCCAAGGAACGCCCAGCGGGCGGAGGCGCGGTCGCCCATCGCAAGAAACAGGGAGAGGTCGAGGGCGGCCTTCGCCGCGACGACCGTCCCGGCGATCCGAAGGGAGGACGCGTCCCCTCCCGCCGCCGCGACCGTTACCAGCGAAAGCGCCACGGGGTTGGCGAGCAGTTCCCCGAAATATGCGGGGCCGGCGATGGAGAAGCGCATCCGGTTCCACCGCGCATGCCGGGAGAAGAACTGTCCCACGGTGCGGTAGACGCTCACGGTGTCCACGGGGGAGGATGACACCGCCACCTTCTTCCCCGCCTTGTGGAACCGTTCCCCCAGCACGTAGTCCTCGGCCAGGAAATCCTTCACTCCCCGCAGCCCTCCCAGCTCCTCGAGGTCCGACCGGCGCATGAGCATCGACTTCCCGACGACGCACGGCATGGAGAAAACCCGGTCGAGCAGGGAAACGGACGGGAGGATGAACGAGTTCAGGTGCTGGGCCTCCAGCCGCGCCCCCAGCGTTTTCGCCCCCACGCCCCGCACGAAGTGCGTGACCAGCCCCACCCGCGGATCCCGGAAATGCGACATCGCCTCCCGAAGGTACCCGGGATCCGGGGCGACGTTGCTGTCGCTGATCAGCACGAAGGGATGCTTCGCGGCGGCGTATCCGGGAATCATGTTGTTGACCTTCGGGTTCAGCCCTTCCCTGCAATCCGACGCGACGATCCGGATCTCCCGGCCCGGGTGCATCTCCTTCACCTTCCGGGCCACGCGCAGCGCCGGATCGCTCGCCCCCTGGATGCAGAAGACGATCTCGTACTCCGGGTAGTCCAGGCGGCAGAAGCCCGACAGGTTGTCCAGCAGCCCGTCGTCCACGCCCTTGAGCGGCTTCAGGATCGACACCGGCGGAAGCACACCGCCGTCGCCCCCCGCTCCCCCGCGGCGGCCTTCGCGCAGCGCTTTCCACGCGCAGCCGAACCGAACGACGCAGGCCGCGAGCGACGCGGCCGTCAATAGCTCGAACGCCAGGATCATTCCCTTCCTCCCTTGTCTCCTTAATCCCTCGCCGTGCCGTTCCGGAACATGGTGATCGCCACCCCCCGGTTGTCCCGGATGCACTCCTTCACGGCCTCCGCCTCCTTCCGGCACGTCAGGAGCGTCTTCCAGGAATACAGATGCTGCGGCTTGTGGAAATCGCCGTTGGCCAGCACGGGATAGTTGCTCAGGCTCACGACGGAAAACAGGTCGTTGCGGTTGGCCACTTCCCATGCGTCGAAATACGGCATGTACGTCTGGCGGTTGTTCCAGAAGTAGAGCGTGTCGTGCACCTCGTGATCGGTGTGGTGCGGATGGCACGCGACGATGACCGCCTCCTGCTCCCGCGCCTCGCGGAAAACGTCGAGCCACGGCAGGTCCGCCGAGATGTATCGCCGCAGCCCCAGCAGCAGGACGTGCGCGGACTCGTCCTTGGAGAGGTAGTCCTTCGTGATCTCGACGCCCGGCAGAAGCAGCATGCCGTAGCGCCGCATCGCGCGTTCGGTTTCCGACGCCAGCGCCTCCATGTACCGGGGAAAGGTTTCCTCCGAAACGGCCTTGTTCAATCCGTTCGCGATCGCGCCGATCGCGCTGTCGCTGTTGTAGACGTGGTCGGTGATCGCGATGACGTCGAAACCCGCCTGTCCGTAGATGTCGACGACGTCCGGCAGGTCGACCGAACCGTCCGACCAGGCGGTGTGGATGTGGAAATCGCAGAGTAATGGGCTCATGGACCCGAAGATAACGGGCTTGTGCTGCGGGAGAATGAACCCGGGATGAAGGACGCGTTAAATCTTCCGGCGGCGGGCGGCCGCTTCCGCGGCCAGGCTCCTCCGGACATGGCCGGCGTAATACGCCGACGCGGCCGTGGGCTTTCGCTCCAGCGTGTCGAAATTCACGCGGTAAAGGCCGAACCGGGGGCGAAGCCCCTCCAGCCATTCGTAATTGTCCATCAGCGACCACCAGAAGTAGCCCCGGATGTCGATCCCATCGCGGGACATCCGGTGGACGATGCGGAGATGGTCCCTCATGTAGGCGATCTTCCGCGCGTCGTCGGTCTCCGCCGTCCCGTTCTCGGTGACGACGATCGGCACCCCCGCCAGCGATGCGGAACGGAGGACTTCCTCGAAACCCTTCGGGTAGACCTCCCACCCGGTCTCCGTGAGCCTCCGGCCTTCGCGGTCCTCCCAGAAATACTCCGGCCCCTTCAGGCTCCAGGGAGACATCCGGAGGAACATGCGGAAGTAGTAGTTCACGCCGAGGAAGTCCAGCTTGTCCCGAACGCCGACCGGGACCTCCTCGTTCATCAGGAAAGGGACGCGCACGGAGAGCGTCCCGGTGCGGAAGGTCTCGATCAGCCCCATGTTGTAGGTGGAATGGGCGACCTTTGCGGCCCATCCGTCCAGCGCCGACTTCGCGGACGCGGGGTGGAACGCCACCATGTTGTGCGCCACCCCGACGGCCGCCCGTTCCCGCCCCTGGGCGTGGATCATGTCGTACGCCTCGGCATGCGCCCGGAAGACGTTCGCGTAGGCCTCGAAGCCGTCCCGGACGTTCTTCCGCCCGGGAGGCATCATCCCGCCGAGATACCCGCCCGCGACGAACACGTTTGGCTCGTTGAAGGTGACGAACACGCGCACGTGATCCCGCAGGCAGCGCACCGCCCGTTTCGCGAACCGCAGGAACTCCTCCGCGACGGCCCGGTCCTCCCATCCCGAGCGGCCGACCAGCCAGTACGGGTTGGTGAAATGGTGCAGCGTGACCACCGGCTCGATCCCCGCCTCCCGCAGCCCGGCGGCGATGCGGACGTAGCGGTCCATTTCCCGGCGGTCCCATTCCCCGCGGCGGGGGACCACCCGGCTCCACTCCACCGAAAACCGGTACGCGTTGACGCCGAGCTCCGAGAGCAGGGCGAGGTCCTCGCCGGTGCGCTCGACGTGGCCGACGCCGCGGATCCGCGACCTCCGGTCCGCCTCGTCGCGCAGCTTCCAGCGGGTCCAGTCGCTCCGGGGAGACCCCTCCGTCTGGAACGCGGAGGTGGCCGCTCCCCACAGGAACTTCCGAAGCCCCGGGAACGACCCGGCTTCTTTCCGCAATCCCGTCCCTCCTCCTTTTTCTCATCTTACCCGCCGCCGCGCCGCCGCCGCGTAAAGAGCCCGTTAAGAACCCGCGGAAGCCGGCCGTTTCCATCGAACGATTTTTACCCGGACGTAACCCGCGCTTAACCCGCGGCGGATACCTTCATCGGTGAAAACGAGAATCCGACGCAGGAGGACACCCCCATGGAAAATTCCTTCGCGCTTCAGGAAACCGCCCCCGGCAGACGCCCCGCGCCCAGCCGATGCGGCGGCGATCCCTTCGTCCTGCGGGACGGCGGGCTGGAGCTTCGCCTCGCGAAGACGCACCTGGAGACGGTCGAGGCGCAGCGGCTCCGGTTCGACGTGTTCACCCGGGAGCTCCGGCTCGGCTTGGTCTCCTCCCGGTCGCTCGGGCTGGACCAGGACGCGCACGACAGCCACTGCGACCACCTGCTCGTGATCGATTCCGCCCGCGACTGCCTCGTGGGGACCTACCGGCTCCTTCCGTTCGACCGGCTGCCGTCGTTCGGGTTCTACTCCGAATCCGAGTTCGACCTGTCGAACCTGAAGAGCTCGGGGCTCCGCCTGCTCGAGCTCGGCAGAAGCTGCGTGGCGCAGGAGTACCGCGACGGGAGGGTCATCCTGCTCCTGTTCCGGGGGATCGCGGAATACCTCCGCCGGTGCGGCGCCGACGCGCTGATGGGCTGCGCGAGCGTCTACGGCGCCGACGAGGCCGAGCTATCCGCGATCCAGAGGATGCTGCTGCGGGAGCACCTTTCCGCCCCGGGGCTGCGCGTCACTCCCCGGCGCGGCTTCGACATCCCTCTCCCGCCCGGGCCGGCGCCGGTCGACGAGTCCTCCGCGTTCCGGCGGCTCCCTCCCCTGTTCAAGGGGTATCTCCGCCTGGGCGCGAAGGTGTGCGGGCCTCCGGCGCATGACCGCCAGTTCGGGACGACCGACTTCCTCGTCCTGGCGCGGACCGCCGACATCGTCCAGAGGTACGGCAGGCGCTTTCTGGCATGAGCTTGATCCGCCGACTCATCCGCCTGGCCGCGTTCCTCGGCGTCTCTCTTGCCGTGGGGTCCGTCCTCGCGGCCACCGCGTGGGCCTTCCCGGCGAAACAACGCCCGCGGTACCGTTCCGCGTACCTCGGGGCGTGGTCCCGTGCCATGTGCGCGATCCTGGGCATCCGGGTGGACGTCATCGGCGAGCTGCCGAAACCCGGGAAACGGCTCGTCGTGTCCAATCATCTCGGCTACGCCGACGTCCCGGTCCTCGGGAGCCTGCTCCCCGGATCGTTCGTGTCGAAATCGGAGGTGGCCCGGTGGCCGCTGGTCGGGTCGCTGTCGCGGCTCGCCGGGACCGTGTTCGTCGACCGGGAGGAGCGCGCCGCCTGCGGGGATTACGTCGACGAGGTGCGGCGGCGGATCTCCGGGGGCGGAAGCGTCCTGGTATTTCCGGAAGGGACCTCCTCGCGTGGAGAGGGAGTCCTCCCCTTCAAGGCCGTGCCCTTCGCCGCCGTCGCCGGAGTTCCCGACGCGTCGGTGCTGCCCGTCCATATCGACGTCGTGGAGATCGACGGCGAACCCGCGGCCGGCGCGCGGCGCGACGCCGTCTGCTGGCACGGAGACGCCGAATTCGTCCCGCACTTTCTCCGGCTGCTGGCGCTGCGGGAGGTCCGGTTCCGCGTCGTCGTCGGCAGGCCGATCCCCTGCCCGGGGCTCGACCGGAAACGGCTCGCATGGACGGCCAGGGACCGGATCGTATCCCTCGGCAAAATCTCCTCCCGCCGGGGTCTCCCGTTCCCCGGCGGGCCCCTGTGGCTCTCCCCCATCCCGTGACTTCGGTATAATGGAGCCCCAGGCGGACTTTCCGGAGGCGGGATTGTCGAAGACCATCCTCGTGGTCGAGGACGAGAAGGAGATCCGGGACCTCCTTGCTCATGTCCTGCAGAAGGAAGGGTACGCGCCCATCCTTGCGACCGACGGGGAAACCGCGATCGCGAAGGCGAGGAAGGAACGGCCCGACCTGGTCCTACTCGACATCCTCCTCCCGAAAGCGGACGGGCTGGAAGTCCTGCGCGCCATTCGCATGAGCCCCGGCATCGAGGGGACGCCCGTCGTCATGCTCACCGCGAAGGGAAGCGAGACCGACCGGGTGGTCGGCCTGGAGCTCGGCGCCGACGACTACATCACCAAGCCGTTCAGCCCCAGAGAGGTGGTCGCCCGGATCAAGGCGGTCTTCCGGCGCAGCCGTCCCGCGGACCGCGAGGCAGCCGAGGCGCCGCTGGAGTACCGGGAGCTCCGGATGGACGTGGCGCGCCACGAGGTCCGGGTCCAGGGGAAAGCCGTATCCCTCACCGCCAAGGAGTTCCGGATCCTCCAGGCGCTCCTGGTCTCCTCGGGCCGCGTCCTCTCCCGCGAGGCGATCCTGCGCAAGGCATGGGGGGACGACACCCATGTGATCGACCGGACGGTGGACGTCCACATCGCGAAGCTGCGCCAGAAGATCCCGCTGCTCGCCCAGGCCATCGAAACCGTCAAGGACGTCGGCTACAAACTCCGGGAGGGCTGAGAGGCCCATGATGAAGCACCTGTCGCTGGCGTGGAAGTTCTTCCTCACCCAGCTTGTCGTCGCGGGGATCGCGCTCCTCGTCGCCGGCGGCGCCGGCTTCCTCAGCGTGCGAAGCCTCATCCTGAAGGACGCAGACGAGACGCTGTTCATCAAGGCCAGCCTCGTCGCGGAAACGTTCCGCCCCCTCCTCGCCACCCGACCGCTCGACCTGAAGCAGATCGCGAAGGAGGGCGACCTCATCGGGAAGGTGTCCGGGACGCGCCTTACCGTCGTGCTGCCGGAGGGCACGGTCGTAGCCGACTCGACGGTGGGGGCCGATGGGCTGCAGGGGATGGAAAACCACGAGAGCCACCCGGAGATCCGGGAGGCGCTTTCCGGGCAGCCGGGGTTCTCCCACCGCCGGAGCATCACCGTCCGGGAGGAGATGCGGTACGCCGCCCTGCCGATCGACGAGGAAGGAACGGTCATCGGCGCCGTCCGGACCGCGATTCCCGTTTCCGAGCTGAACGGCCGCCTCCGGCAGATCACCGCCGTCATCCTGGTGACGGGGCTCGGGGCGCTGCTGCTCATCCTGGGCGGAGCCGCGCTCCTGGCCCGGAGGATCACCGGCCCGCTCGCGGAGATGCAGGCCGCGGCCCGGGAAATGGGGGCCGGAAACCTGTCGCGCACCGTGCAGATCCGGACGGGCGACGAGGTCGAGGACATGGCGCGCGCCATGAACGGCATGGCCTCCCGGCTCGCCGGCACGATCGGGCAGCTCGACGCGGAAAAGGCGCGCCTGATGACGCTCCTGGCCAGCCTCGCGGACGGGGTGATCGTCGTCTCCCCGCAACGGACCGTCCGGGTGATGAACCAGGCGGCCGGGAGGATCCTCGACGTTTCGGGGACGATGGGGGAAGGGCGGCCCTACGCGGAGATCGTCCGGCTGCCCCAGGTCCTCTCCTTCCTCGACGCATGCATGCGGGGCGGGGAACCGGCGCCGCGGGAGATCTCCTTCCCGACGAGGGAGGGGGACCGCACCGTGCGGATCGCCGCCACGAGGGTCCGCTACAGGGAGGAAGCAGGGGTCGACCTCCTTCTCACGCTCCGGGACATCACCGAGGAAAGAAGGCTCTCGCTGATCAAGAGCGACTTCGTCTCCAACGCCTCCCACGAGCTGAGGACCCCCCTGACGAACATCCGCGGGTATCTCGAGACGATCCAGGACACGATCCGGGAAGGGGGGACGCCGGACCCGGCGTTCCTCGAAACCGTCCACGCGAACGCCCTCCGGATGGAGCGGATCATCGACGACCTGCTCGAGCTGTCCCGGGCCGAATCCGGGGCCGTGCCCCTCGACAAGGAGAAGACTTCCATCGCCTCCTTCCTTTCCCGGCTCGTCGACCCGTACCGGGCCGCGGCGGAGCGCGCGGGGAAGACGCTCCTGGTGGAAGCGGGAGAGGGAACGTTCGAAGCCGACCTCCGGAAGCTCTCGCTCGCCCTCTCGAACCTGGTCGACAACGCGATCAAGTACGGGAAGGACGGCGGGCGGATCGCCGTGTCCGGGAGGATCGACGACGGGGGATGCGTGCTCGAGGTGGCGGACGACGGGCCCGGGATCTCCGCGGAGCATCTCCCGCGGCTCTTCGAAAGATTCTACCGGGTGGACAAGGGGCGCTCCCGGGAGCTGGGAGGCACCGGCCTCGGGCTTTCCATTGCGCGGCACATCGTGGAGTCCCAGGGCGGCAGCATCCGGGTGGCGAGCCGCATCGGGGAGGGGACGCGCTTCACCGTCCGCCTTCCCGGGACGCCCGCTTGAGGCTGTACCTCGTACGCCACGCCGAGGCGGTCGAACGGTCGGGAGCCGTTCTCGAAACCCACCGGTTCCTCACGGCGAAAGGCCGGCTCGCCTTCCGTGACATCTCCCGCCGGGTCCGGGAGCTGGGCGCCTCCCCCGAAATCATCTTCTCCAGCCCCCTGGTGCGCGCCGTCCAGACCGCGGAGATCCTCTCCGAGCGGCTGAAGTACCGGGGCGAGATTGTAGTGGCGCCGGAGCTTTCGCCGGGATTCGACCATCGGGCGCTCCGTTCCCTGCTTGCGGCGGCCGGGCATCCCCGGGAGGCGGCCTTCGTCGGGCATGAGCCCGACCTCGGAGAGCTGGCCGCATTCCTTCTGTCCCCCGCCGTGGAGGAATTCCCGCTCCGGAAAGGGGCGGTGTTGGGGTTGGAAGCGGAGGACGTATCGGAGGGAAGCGGGCGCTTCCTCTGGAGGGCGGACGGCAAGGGGACGGTACAGCGGCTCTCGGAGGCGATGGAAAACTGACCGGGGCGGAAGGATCGGTCCTTCCGCCCCGGTCAGGAGGCTACTTCGACTTCTGGTGGCACTCGTCGCACTTGGCGGGGCCCTTCTTCTCCTTCATGTGGCAGTCCTTGCACGTCTTGTGGAAGGATTCCTTCAGGGAGAGCTTCTTGCCTTCCGTCTTGTCGCCGTGGCACTTGGAGCATTTCTGCTCCTTGCCCGCGGCGTCCGCGTGGTGGCAGGCCTTGCACTCCTTCGCAAACCCTGTATGCGCCTTGTGGTCGAAGGCGACAGGGCCCTTGACCTTCTGGATCTCGTTGATGAGCATCTTGTCGAGGGGCGCGGCGACCGCCACGCCGAAGCCGAAGACCAGTACGGCAACCAGAGCTGTCAGAACGGCGACTTTCCTCATCCGCTTGCACCTCCCTGCCGTGGTATTCCCCAATCTTAGTTTCCGGCC
>JBFLWB010000068.1 GCA_040758155.1 Thermodesulfobacteriota bacterium | reverse complement strand
CGCGAGGGAGAAGTTCGGGTTCGTCGCGCGGACGCCGTTCGAGGAAGGGCTGCGGAGGACGATCGACTGGTACGAGCACGCCCGCCGGGCACGGATGAAGTAGCGGCGGCAGGCGCAATATCCATCGGAGGGAGTCGGGAATGAAAAGGGTCCTGGTCACCGGCGGCGCGGGCTTCATCGGATCGCACCTCTGCGAGCGGCTGCTCGCGCGAGGGGACGAGGTCCTGTGCGTCGACAACTTCTTCACCTCCCGCCGCCAGAACATCCGGCACCTCATCGGCAACCCGATGTTCGAGTTCATGCGCCACGACATCACCTGGCCGCTGTACGTCGAGGTGGACCAGATCTACAACCTTGCCTGCCCCGCCTCGCCGGTCCACTATCAGTTCGACCCGGTGCAGACGACCAAGACCTGCGTCCACGGCGCGATCAACATGCTGGGCCTCGCCAAGCGGCTGAAGGTGAAGATCCTGCAGTCCTCCACCTCCGAGGTGTACGGCGATCCGACCGAGCATCCGCAAAGGGAATCGTACTGGGGGAACGTGAACCCGATCGGCGTGCGGGCCTGCTACGACGAGGCGAAGCGCTGCGCCGAGACCCTCTTCTTCGACTATCATCGCCAGCACAAGCTCCAGATCCGCGTCATCCGGATCTTCAACACGTACGGTCCCCGGATGCACCCCAACGACGGCCGGGTCGTTTCGAACTTTATCGTCCAGGCGCTCAAGGGGGAGCCGATCACGATGTACGGGACGGGTAGCCAGACCCGCTCCTTCTGCTATGTGGATGACCTCGTCACGGGGATGATGGCAATGATGGACCAGGACGAGATGGTCGGCCCCGTGAACCTTGGAAACCCGGGCGAGTTCACCATCCTGGAGCTGGCGAACATGGTCAAGGAGCTGACCGGCTCGAAGTCCGAGATCGTCTTCCAGCCGCTTCCCCAGGACGACCCCGTCCGCCGCAGGCCCGACATCACTCTCGCCAGGACCAAGCTCGGCTGGGCGCCGACCATCCCGCTGCGGGACGGGCTGATCCCAACGATCCAATATTTCCGTGAGCTGCTGGCGTCCGGATAAAATCCGGGGGGAATTCCCCCCCGGATCGGAAACCGGACGTCAGAACCGCAGAACGGGGACGTTCCTTAGAACTTCCGCAAAAGAGGGACAGACGTCAGAACCGGGACGTTCATGAAAACGCAAAACTGTTAGGTGAAGGCAGTCGGTTTGATTTATTAGTTCATTCCAGCGTTCTTCATGAACGTCCCGGTTTTCCCCTCTACATCTCTGTCCCGGTTCTGCGGAAGTTCTCAGGAACGTCCCCGTTCTGCGCCTCCCGGCCCGGAATCTGCACGTCTGTCCCCCAACTGCCAAAGGAGGACAGGCCATGAAAAAGAAAGCGCTGCTGGTCGGCATCAACAATTACCCGGATCCGAGAGACGCGCTGAAAGGATGCCTCAACGACGTGCGGCGGATGGAGGAGACGCTCCGGGGGGAGTACGGCTTCGCGGGCAAGGAGGACATCCGGGTGCTCACCGACTCCGCGGCGACGACGGGCGCGATCCTGGACGGTCTTTCGTGGCTCTCGGCGGGGGCGAAGCCCGGCGATTCCCTCGTATTTCATTACTCGGGGCACGGCTCCCAGGTGCCGGACCGGAGCGGCGACGAGACCACCGACGGGATGGACGAGATCCTTTGCCCCTACGACGTCGATTGGGAGCGCCCGCTCACCGACGACGACCTCGCCGCGGCATGCGGCGGCATTCCGAGAGGCGCCCTCCTCACCGTGATCCTCGATTGCTGCCATTCCGGCACCGGCCTTCGCGGGCCCTCCTTTTCGTGCACACCCGCGCGTCCCGGCGCCCCCTCGCGCCCGCGCTACATGCCGTGTCCCGCCGGCCTTCCCCGCCCCGCCCGCCGCTTCGCCCGCCGATCCGCCCGTCGCTTCGGCGTGTCGCTCACCAAGGGAAACGCGGTCCTGCTCGCCGCCTGCCGGGAAGACCAGACGGCGGCCGACGCGCTCATCCGCGACGCATATTACGGCGCCCACACGTTCTATCTCTGCCGGGCGCTGCGCGACGCCGACTGGGTCACCACGTACCGGTTCCTTGCGGCGTCCATGGGCGTCCTGATCTCGAAAGACGGTTTCGACCAGGTGCCTCAGCTCGAGGGGCCTTCCCGCCTGCTGGCCTCCCGGTTCCTGGAGCCCGTCCCAAAGGTCCGTGACGGTAGAGAGTCCGCGATGCGCATCGGGCGGCCCCTGCCGTGCCGGTAAAGCGACTGCCGGCCACGCGGGCGAGAGAAGTTCCGGCGTTCGTCCTGAAAAAGTGCCGTCTTGACCGATCTTGGCGCATCATGGAGGAATGGAAAATGAGCTCGACATGTAACCGCTGACCGGGCGGCCCGACCCGCCCGGCCTGATCGGAAAGGAGCCAGGGTGATGCCGGTCCTCGCTGCGTGTCTCGGCTATCCGCGCATCGGAATCGGGCGGGAACTCAAGAAGGCGCTGGAAGGGCACTGGGCGGGGAAGACCACCGCTGCAGAGCTGCAGTCCGCGGCCGCCGCGCTGCGCCGCCGGCACTGGACGGCGATGAAGGAGGCGGGACTCGACCATATCCCCTGCAACGACTTTTCGCTGTACGACCACATGCTCGACATGGCGGTCGCCGTCGGGGCCGTTCCCGGGCGCTACCGGTGCGTCCAGGACCCGCAGGCCCGCTATTTCGCGATGGCGCGGGGGCTCCAGGACCGCGGGGCGAACATCGACCTTCCCGCCCTCGACATGACGAAGTGGTTCGACACGAACTACCACTACATCGTCCCCGAGATGGAGCCGGGCCTGTCGTTTCGCCTGGACACTTCGAAGATCCTCTCCGAGATGGAGGAGGCGCGCTCCCTCGGGATCGATCCGCGGCCGGTGGTCCCCGGACCGGTGACCTTCCTGATGCTGTCAAGGTACGCGCCGGGCTCGCCGGGGCCGCGGGTCCCGCTCGACCGGCTCGACGCGCTTTTGCCCGTATACGAGGAGCTGCTCGGCGCGCTGGCCGCGAAAAGTGTGGGATGGATCCAGCTCGACGAGCCGTGCCTGGCGCTCGATCTCGACGAGGCCGCCGCGGATGCGTACCGCCGCGCGCTGCCCCGCCTGGCCGCCTGCGCACGCCGCCCGCGGCTGATGATCGCGACCTACTTCGGGTCCGTGGCGCACAACCTCCCGCTGCTGGCGGGATCGGGGTGCGACGGCATCCACGTGGACCTCGTCCGGGCGCCCGAGCAGCTCGACGCCGTCCTGGAGGCGCTCCCCGCCGGATGCTCGCTGTCGCTGGGCGTGGTGGACGGCCGCAACATCTGGCGCACCGACCTCGACGCCGCGCATTCCCTTATACGCCGCGCCGTGCATGCCGTCGGGGAGGGCCGCCTGCTCGTGGCCCCTTCGTGCTCGCTGCTCCACGTTCCGATCGACCTGGCTGCCGAACACGGGCTCGATCCGGAGCTGCGGAGCTGGATGGCCTTCGCCGCCCAGAAGATTGCGGAGGTGCGGGCGCTGGCGGATGCCGCGGGCGCCGACGTCCCCGCCGGCCCGCTGTTCGCCGAATCGCGCGCCGCGATCGCCGCGCGCCGCTCCTCCCCCCGGACCCGCGACCCGGAAGTGCGGGCGAGGACCTCCTCCGTGGACGAGTCGATGCTGCGCCGCCCCGGGGCGCTCCGGCAGCGGATCGCCGGCCAGCGGACGCGCTTCGGCCTCCCTCTCCTCCCGACGACCTCGATCGGCTCCTTCCCGCAGACCGCCGAGATCCGCGAGGCCCGCTCGAAACGACGGAAGGGGCTGATGTCGAAGGAGGAGTACGAGGAATTCCTCCGCGGCGAGATCCGCAGGTGCGTCGCCCTGCAGGAAAAGCTGGGGATGGACGCCCTGGTCCACGGGGAGTTCGAGCGCAACGACATGGTCGAATTCTTCGGGGAGCAGCTCGCAGGGTATGCGTTCACGGAGAACGGGTGGGTGCAGAGCTTCGGCTCCCGGTGCGTGAAGCCGCCCGTGCTTTTCGGCGACGTGAAGCGGCGGCACCCCATGACGGTGGAATGGTCCCGCTTCGCCCAGTCGCTGACGCGCCGCCCCATGAAGGGGATCCTCACCGGCCCGGTCACGATGCTGCAGTGGTCGTTCGTCCGGGACGACCAGCCCCGCGGCGAGACGTGCCGGCAGATCGCGCTCGCCCTGCGCGACGAGGTGGCCGACCTGGAGGCCGCGGGCATCGGCATGATCCAGGTCGACGAGCCCGCCATCCGGGAGGGGCTGCCGCTGCGCCGCGCGGACATGCCGCGGTACCTGCGCTGGGCGGTCAACGCGTTCCGCCTGGCGACGGGAGGCGTCCGCGACGAGACGCAGGTCCACACGCATTTCTGCTACTCCGAGTTCGGGGATATCCTCGATTCCATAGTGGAAATGGACGCGGACGTCATGTCCATAGAGTCCTCCCGCTCAGGGATGGAGCTGCTCTCGAACTTCCGCCTGGGGCGGATCCCGGGCGACGTCGGCCCCGGCGTCTACGACATCCATTCCCCGCGCGTGCCGTCCTGCGAGGAGATCGAGACGCTGCTGACGAAGGCGGCCGAGGTGATCCCGCCCGAGCGGCTCTGGGTGAATCCCGACTGCGGGCTCAAGACGCGGGGCTGGCCGGAGGTCGAAGCGTCGCTCGCCAACATGGTCGAGGCCGCGCGGCGCGTCCGGGCGCGGATCGGGTCCGGCTGACGGGCCGCTTGCCCATATTCGCCGGTTCCGATAGTATCCCCATCCGGGGGGACGCTTGGAACCGAAGTGGTACCTGGTCAAGACGAAGGCCCTGAACGAAAACCGGGTGTTCACCCGGCTGACCGGCGCCGGTTACGATGTCCTTTTCCCGAAATTCCGCAAGAAGTCGCGCCGCTACAAGGATGTCCTCGATGTCCGCCCCCTCTTCCCGACCTACCTGTTCGTCCGCTTCCGGGGCGATGAGCTGAAGACCATCAAGTACACGCACGGCGTGGCCCGGGTCATCTGCTTCGGCATCGATCCCCATGAGGTGGGGGAGGAGATCATCGTCGCGATCCGGGAGCGGATGGATCCCGAGGGATTCGTCAAGCTCGAGCCCAGGAAGATCGACCTGTCGCCCGGCCAGAAGGTCAAGATCGGGGAAGGCCCCTTCGCGGGGCTGGATGCCATTTTCCTCGAGGAGCTGCCTGACCGCGAGCGCGTGGTGCTGCTGCTCGACGCCGTATCCAGCTACAAGCTGACGATCGGGAAGAACGACCTCGAGACGTAGGTCCGCCCCATTCGAAACCCCCCAAAAAAACAGAGAGATTATCTCCCGGAGGTTGGTATCATCTATTGAGCTGTCGCGTCCGGTGAAAATCTCCCTGTCCGCGAAGCGGGGATCGTGCCCGGCTCCCCGTATGGGCGGTAGCCTGCGAACTGGTGGTAAACTGGGCCGCATAATTCCGCGTAAAGGACCGCTTGCTTGCGCCAACTGAGGAACGTTCCGACCCTTCGGTCCCTGGTCCGGCAGGTCTGTCCCCGTTCTGCGGAAGTTCTGATGCTCAGGAACGTCCCGGTTCTGCCGGTTCTGCTCGTTCCCGTTCTTCTCTTTCTCCTCCTGTCGCTGCCCTCGACTGTTTCCGCCGCGGAACCGTTCGGCTCCGGCTCCGGCGTGGCGCTGTCCCAGTCGCAGGCGCTGTCGCAGCCGCAATCGCCGTTCCGGCCGCAGGCGATCCCGCCCGGCCTCACGCCCGAGCAGGCGGACGCGGCGAGGGAGCTCGTCGGGTCCGATCCCGAGGCGAAGAAGGCGCTGGAGGAGATCCTCCGGAAGCGGGCGGAAGAAGCAGAAGCGGACGCGGCGACAAGGGAGCTGGCGCCGGGGAAGCCCGACGCCGGGACGGCCGCGCGGGCCGGGCGGGCCGTGGGGGAACCGCGCCACGACTGGACGAAGTCCCCCTACGTCGGCGGGCTGTTCGGCGGGCGGCTCACGGCGGCGGAGCGGGAGACCGTCGTCCATTTCGGGCACGACCTGTCGGCGGCCCCGGACGGCCCGGCGGCGGCGCTGGAGAACATGCCCGTCGCACCCGGATATGTCGTGGGGCCGGGCGACGAGATCGTGGTGAGGATGTGGGGGCGCGTGGAGGGGACCCAGCGCATGGTGGTCGACCGCGACGGGAAGATCTTCTTCCCGAAGCTCGGCACCCTCTCCGTGGCCGGCATGACGTTCGAGCAGGTGAAGGCGCTCCTGAAGGAGAAGGTCTCGACCATCGCCGAGGTCAGCTCGGACGTCGGCCTGGGACGGATGAAGGGGATCCGCGTCTCCGTGACCGGCGAGGTCCGCTTCCCGGGGTGGTACAACATCAGCTCCCTCCACACGGCGCTCCAGGTGCTGGCGGCGGCGGGGCAGGTCAAGGACATCGGGTCGCTGCGCCGGATCCGGATCGTGCGCGGCGGGAAGACGGCGGAGGAGATCGACCTGTACGACTTCCTCCTCAAGGGCGACGCCCGGTCGGACATCCGGCTGCTGCAGGGCGACGTCGTGTTCGTCCCGGTGGTGGGGAAGCTGGCGGCCGTCGTCGGAGAGGTCCGCAGACCTGCCATCTACGAGATGAAGGAGGAGAAGTCGCTCCTCGAGCTGGTGAAGCTGGCGGGGGGGTTCACGCCCGCGGCGTACAAGCGCCGGGTCCAGGTGGAGCGGCTGGAGGGAAACGTCGCGCGCGTGGTGCTCGACGCCGACGCCGACGCGCTGGAGAAAAGCGGCGGCGGGCTGGAGATCGCCGACGGCGACCTGGTGCGCGTCTTCCCGATCGTCCTGGCCGACGGGAACGCGGTCACGCTCGAGGGGAACGTGCGCCGTCCCGGCAGGTACGAGCTGAAGCGCGGGATGACGGTCGGGTCTCTCCTCAAGGACGAGAGGGAGTTCCTGCCCGAGACATTTTTCGATTACGCGCTGATCGTCCGCCGGATGCCGCCCGACCTGCGCAAGGAGGTCGTGCCGGTCAACCTTCGGGAGATCGTCCTGGAGCGCAAGCCCGGCGCGGATGTGGCGCTGGCGCCCCGCGACACGCTGCGCGTCTTCCGCAGGAGCGATTTCAAGGACGCGCCGAAGGCGTCCATTTCGGGTGAGGTCCGGCTGACGAGGAAGGGGCTGCTGCAGACGCTGGGGCTCGACAACCAGGTCCGGCAGATGCTCCGCGCCGATGAGGACTGGCGGAAGCAGCCCGTGGAAACGGATTCCGGGGGTGAAGGCGCCCTTCGCGGGGACGGAATCCCGGGATCCGGAGCCGGGCAGGCCGTCCTGCCGGGGAATGACGCCGACGGCGCCGCCCACCGGGAGAGGGAGCTGCGCGAGGCGGCCCTTCGGGAAAGGGAGCTCCGGGATGCGGATCGGCGCGGGACGGAGACCCGTTCCGGGGATGCACGCACCGGTGACGCGCGCGACATGGGCGCCCGGGACGGGGGAGCCCGCGATACGTCGATCCGGGAAAGGGAGATCCGGAAGGCGGAAACGGTCGGCGTGGATCCCCGCGAGTCGATGCCCCGCGCTTTCGACCGGCGCGACCCCGACGCCCCTGTGGCGACGTCGCCCTACGAGAAGGAGGCGCTCACCTTCGAGATCCACGGCGGGACCCGCGTGGCCGACCTCGTGAAGATGGCGGGGGGGCTGACCCGCCTCGCCTGGCTCGAGCGCGCCGAGATCCTGCGCGTGGACGACGAGCGCAACTACCGGACGATCTACTTCCACCTGGGCAGGGCGATCGCCGGCGATCCGGAGGAGAACAAGCTGCTGGAGAACGAGGACCAGGTCCGCATCCACTCGGTCAACGAGAAGGCGTACCGGAAGGCGGCGGCCGTCTCCGGCGAGGTGAACCGGCCGGGCGACTTCGTCCTGACGGAGGGGATGAAGCTGTCGGACCTGCTGTTCAAGGCGGGCG
>JBFLWB010000067.1 GCA_040758155.1 Thermodesulfobacteriota bacterium | reverse complement strand
CTCATGCGGCCTTCCTCCCTCCGGACGGCTGGAAGAGCTGCAGGAGAAGCAGGATCAGGAAGGAAGCCAGCGCCAGGACGATGGCGATGGCCGCCGCCCCCTCCACGTCGCCCGTGTTGAAGCGGGAGTAGATGTACAGCGGGCCGGTCTGCGTCCGCCCCACGAGGTTCCCGGAAACCATGATGGAGGCGCCGAACTCCCCGAGCGAGCGGGAGAAGGTGAGGAACGCGCCTGCGATGATCCCCTCCCTCACCGCGGGGATCGTGACGTAGGAGAACACCTGCCATTCCTTCGCGCCCAGCGTCCGGGCCGCGTCCTCCCCGGAGCG
The DNA here is from genome assembly GCA_040758155.1 of Thermodesulfobacteriota bacterium. Lineage (NCBI taxonomy): Bacteria > Pseudomonadati > Thermodesulfobacteriota > Thermodesulfobacteriota bacterium. Next base: position 11,493 of record JBFLWB010000067.1, on the reverse strand, counting down.
CGGGACGGATTCGAGCACGGCGCCCACCGCCCGCACCATGAAGGGAAAGGTGACGAATACGTGGCCCAGGAGCAGCCCCGGGAAGGAGAACATGATCCGGATGTTCCTCTCGTCGAAGAACCGGCCCACGGGGCCAAGGGGCCCGTACATCAGGAGGAGGGCGAAGCCGGTGACCACCGCCGGGATCGCCAGCGGGATGTCCACGAGGGCGTTGACCGCCTTCCGGCCGGGGAAGCGATAGCGCGTCAGGAGGAAGGCCATCGCGGTGCCGAGGACGCCGTTGACCGCCGTCGTGGCGAGCGCGACGAGGACGGTCAGCCGAAGCGCCGCGACCGCGTCCGGATTGCCGAGCCGGTCCCGGAACACCCCGATCCCGTCCCGCACCGCGTACTGGTTCAGCGCCACGAGCGGCAGGAGGATCAGGAGGAAGAACAGCACCAGTGCGGCGGTGAATGTCGCCCCCCGCACCAGCGCATCCATGTTCCGGAACCGGCCCATAACGTTACCTCGCTACTTCTGCTGCGTCTTCTTCCAGGCGTTCTCGATCACGTTCTTCCGGGCGTTTTTCCAGCCGCCGAGATCGTCGACGGTGAACGGCTCCGCCACCTTCGCGTATTTCGCCTGGTACTCCTTGCCGACCTTCGCGTCGACAGGGCGGAAGCCGTACTTCGCGTAGGAGCGCTGCGCGTCCGCCGAATACAGGAACCGGACCAGTTCCGCCACCGCGTGCTCCTGCTCGGGCGTGACGTTTTTATCGATCCGGGCGATCTTCCATTCCGTCTCGATCGTCTTCCGCGGCACGGCGATCTCGTAGTCGCGCCCCTTCGCCTTCTCGAGCAGCGCCTCGTTCTCATAGGTGACGATCGCGTCCCCGAAGCCGGCGTCGAACTGGACGAAGGTCTGGCGCGCCGATTCCGGCTGGGCGATCACGTTCCTCTCCACCGAGGAGAGAAGCTTGACGCCGCCGTCCTCGGGCCCGAACGTGAGGTTCCCGAAATTCGCCCCCGCGCCGTAGATGGCGAATATCGCCCACTGCGCCCCGCCGGAGGTGTCCGGGCTGGCGTGGAGCACCTTCGTGCCGGGCTTCGCCAGGTCCTCGAAGGCGTTCAGCCCCTTCGGGTTCCCCTTGCGCGTGACGAAGACGATGACGGACTTGATCGGCGCCCCGTTGTTGGGGTTCTTCCGCCAGTCGGAAGTGATGAAACCCTTTTCCTTCAACTGGTCGAGGTACAGCTCCGAGGAGAGGACGGCGACCTGCACCGGAGCCCCGCCCAGGATCTGGTTCTTCAGCGTCCCCGAGCCCGCGAAGGAAGCCGAGACGTCCACGTCCTTCCCGAACTTCTCCTTGTAGTGCTTCCTGAAGGCCGGGAGGATCTCCTTGATCGTGGCGTCCTCCGTCACGCAGCAGGACTGGAGGTTGATCCGGACCGGTTCGGCGTGGGCGGTGGACGCGACAAGGAGCACCGGGAGGAGCAGGGCGAGCAGGCGTTTCATGGGGGCCTCCGTTCGGGTTGGAATACGATATTTACTATATAAGCTATAGGATTAGTAGAGTATTAAATCAGCCCAAGCATGTCAAGAGAAATTATTCCTGGTGAAATTATTCCCGGGAAATTATTCCTGGAAAAAGCGCCGGGGAGGCGGCTCCCCGGCGCCAAACCGCTTCGACCGATTCAGACCGTGCGCCGGTCAGCCTCCGGTGGACCGGTCCACCGGACGCAGCTCGGGGAAGAACGGGTTGTAGTGCGTGTCAAGCGGGTTCGGTTTGGACTTCTCCAATTTCCCCGGGACGGCCCCGGTATCCACCGACTCGCTTCCCTTCCACGCATCGGACGACTTGTCCGTTTCCTTCGCGATTTTTTTATAATGCTTCCCGTGCAACTCGTACATCTCGCCCGCGAATGTTGCGCCCGCCATGCCTGCCGTCAGTGCGAATGCCGCAAGGATCGCCATGAGCTTTTTCATCGGATTCCTCCTTCACGCTTGTTCCCGGATTCCCCCGGGACGGCTTGTTTTTTTATTATTGGGTAGTGCATTCGGCGTGCCGACCCTTCGTGATCGGAAACTGCCGATATACAAGGCGTTTCACGGAGAGGGTGCGCCCAGGTTCTCCGGATCGGACAAAATTCTTCGGGAAGGGAGAGACTATTCCCCGCCGGATCGGAAGGGAAGGAAGAGCAGCCGGCTTTCCTTCTTCTTGCCCCATAGGGAGGAGGGTTCGGTGGCCACCACGAATACGCCGTCCCGGCTCGCATGCAACCCCTGAAGGGGGGTTTCCAGTTCCCGCCCGATGGTTCCCCGGATGAACCTTCCCCCGCGGTACTCCAACGTCGCGAGCCAGGACTTCCGGACACCGGAACCGAGCCCGGAGACGCCCGGTCCCTCGGAGGCGATGGCCACCACTTTCTTCCGGCCGCTTCCTTTCGGGTCGATGATTATCGGAGCCACTTCGAAGGCCGCGGTGGTGAACTGGCGATCTCTTGCGCCGGGGTTCAGATCGTAAGTCAGGACGGACAAGCTTCCACCCATCTGCTCGGAGGATTCATAAAGGAGTTGTGCTCCGTCGAAAATGGACAACTTCCGGGTGCGAACGACCACGGTTTCCGGACGGCCGTCTCCGGTCAGGTCCGCGAACGCCGTTCCCTGGACCGGGAAGGAACGCGGAATCGGGAACGATGGACCGGCGGCCACTGGCCTTCCGTCCTTCAAGTGGATTTCCCGGATCCTGTCGCCGAAGAAAACGTCGCGGTCGAAAGACTGGCCGAGAAGCGTCTCCGGAACGCCGTCCCCGTCCCGGTCGAAGCTCCCCAGAAGATACGGCAGTTCCTCGGGAATCTGCGCCAGGCGACCGTCCGTAACGGTGAAGATCACCCCGATGACGGTCTGGCCGATCGTGGGGCCGAACGGCTGGTTTTCATCAACGGAGACGGTAGCGGCAAGCATGGGGGCACCATCGGGGCGCGGCTTCCACCAATGCAGGCCGTGAACGCGCCCCGAGCGGGGCGGCGCGCCGCTTCCCAACGGGACCGGACGGTCGCCGACGGCGTAGACGTCGATCCGTGCCCCGTCCGTGACGGCGAGCAGCAGCCGCTCCCCGTCGCGCACAAAATCCGCCATCGATGTTCCGGCCGGCAATTCCCCCAGGACGGTGAATTCTCCCGCCGGCGGTTTCCCCACGGATTCCGCGGGGAACGCGTACGAACGAAGCAGCTGTTCCCGATCCCGCACCTCGAGTTTTCCGTCCGCAAGCACAAACGCGAGGACCTTGACTTCAGGAAGCGTTTCCGCCGCGGAGGAAGGGGCGGTTACGAACCGCCACTCCAGTCCGGGAAGGACGGTTCTCAGCCTTTCATAGAAAGTCCTTCCTCCGCCGGTGGTGTCGACGAAGACCGCCGGGATCCGGTCGAAGCGGCGTACGACATCCCCTTTCCCGATCGGTTCCCTTGCCTCCACGGGACTCGCGTGGGAGTATCCGGGCCTGACCCGGACGACCCGCAGGAGCCCTTTCACCCGATCGAGAGATCCCAGCTCCTTGCCGGTTACAGGGTGCACGATCCGTTCTCCCGGATGCACGACGCTGAACAGGTCGCCTGCGGCGATCCCGTCCTCCGCGCCGCGGTCGATCAGGAATTCCCCGTCCGAGGGCATGACGACGTAACCGGAGAGCGGCGCGAAGTCCCGTGCGATTTCAGCGGGAACGTCCGCCCCGGAGGCGGGAACGGCCGCGATGAACAGCAGAAACGCCCAAAGAACGGAACGGAGTCGGATCAATTTTTGCCTCCCGCATTTCACGAAACGGCCGGCCCCATTCCGGCGGCCGACCGTTTTCGTGTCAGGACTTCCCGTCGCGGAACTTCAAAAAGTATAGCGGAGCCGGGAATCGACGCGGAGGATGTCCGCATCGGACTTGCCGTCCCGCTGCGCCGCCGCTTCGAAGGCGTCCATGGCGTCGTCGGCGAACAGGTATCCGGCGCCCACGGCGAACTCCGTGCTCTCGAAAAGCATGTAGCTCAAATGGGCGTCGATCTCGGTTCCGATCTTTTTCGACCGTCTGCCGTTGCCGAGCGTCAGATCCTTTGCGGTCTGCAGATAGAGGAGAGCCGCGCCGACGGTCAGTTTCCTGGACACTTTATGATCCACAGCAAGCTTGTTGAGGATCAGCCCCTTGTCCAGGATGGTCGTGGACTCGGTAAAGTAATTGTCGTTCGTGTAACTTTCCATCAGAACCCTGCTCGCGGTCATGTCGATGTCTGTCGACAGGTAGTTCCGGATCTGGGTGTCTCCGGGATCGCTGTCTCCCGAAGAGTACCAGGCCGTGTAGGTGACGCGGGTATTGCCGAAATTGACGCCCGCGTCGGCGTGGGCGAAAAAGGAGCTGACGTCCCTGCTCGCAGCGCTGTTGTCCGTCAGGGAGCCTCCTTGATAGATCAGGTCCCAGTTCAGGAAGAGGTCGCCGAGGGACGTTTTGCCGTCCGTGCCCACCGTATAGATGTTGAAGTTGACGTTTCTCAGCTTCTTCACCTGGTAGTCGGCATTGGAAACGAAGGCCTGCCGATCGGCGTCGCTGGGATGGCGGCCCTGGTACACGGCGAAAATCCCGACCGGGGTCTTTTCTCTCACCTTGAAGTCTATCCGCGCCGTCAAGGCGTCCAGGTCGGAGAAAAGCTTGTCTTCGGGAGCGTCGTTGAAGTTTTCGACGCCTCGCACCCAGGCCAGCGTCATCACGACGGGTTCGAAAACGGCGCCTGTGTACCGGACACCCATGGCGGTCTCGCTCCAGAAGTAGCTGTTCACCGTGAACGGCATCAGGCCGATGGTGACGCGGGATTTGCGCTCCGTCCAGGGAAGCTGGAAATCGGTGTAGGCCCATCGGGTTTCGATGTTCACGCCGTCTCCGGAAAAGCTGCCGCCCGTGTTCCTGCCGGTGCTGCCGGCGACGTCCCTGCCGAATCGGAGAGCCCCCAGCTCGATGCCGTACACCCCCTTGATCTTGCTGTCGTCGGATGCGGCTTCGACCCACAACGAGTATTTGATATCGCCCCATGCCTCGCTGACGCCGTCCTTGTTGATGTTCCTCAACGTGGCCGTCTCGGCTGCGCTGTACACCCCGGCCTGGTTCGTGTACAGCATGAATCGGTTGTTCAGGTCGCCGTGAAACTGGAACTGCGCGGCGGAAGCCGAAACGGCCAAACCCGCCAAGAGCAGGATCCCGAAAAACAGGGCGAGCTTTTTCACTCTCATCCCCTCCATATCTTGCCTCCCTTGTTGGACTGATGTAGTCGGCTCGACGGGAACCTCCGGGCTCAAGGAGGCTCCCGGGCATGCGGAAATCGCTGCGGGAATCTTTTTCGGAAACCGAACCACCGTGTCATGTCGTCGTCCCCGCTGCCTTGGTGGACGTTATCTCGCGGACATCCGGTTTTTCCGGTGGACGAGGGTGCAACGGACATGCCGCCGGAGGGAAAAACGGCTATCGCGGCAATGTTGAAGACGATATCGCCGAAATAGCCGGGACGGGGCGGGGGTCGGATCCGATGGAATGAAGAATAGTGTTGACGATGTCGGAGATTATCCTCTTGGAGGTTCGCGGACCCGGCTGCAGAAATTTCTCCATCCGGCCGAACAATATTCTTTACCATCCGGGCCGCAAGGCGCCGGATCGCATGGCTTGAAAGTTCAACGCTCCGTAACGGCAGATGAAAATCCCGGTTTGCTCAATTGGCACTTATCCTGCTTGGCTTCCCCGTATGAGCGCGCGGATTCTTTTCATCGATGACGACAAGGCCGGTCGGGAAGTGGCCCTTTTCAACCTGAAAAAGGCCGGCTATCAGGTGACGGCCGCATCCGACGGGACCGAGGGGCTGTCGCTGTTCTCTCCGTCGAAGTTCGACCTGGTCGTCACGGACGTGAAGATGCCCGGGATCTCGGGCATCGAGGTTCTTCGGCAGATCCGCAAACAGGCCCCCGGCGTGCCCGTCCTTGTCATCACCGCCTTCGGAAACGTGGATGTCGCGGTCCAGGCCATGAAGGAGGGCGCGTACGATTTCATCGGAAAGCCGTTTCACAGGGACCAGCTCCTCCTGTCGATCGAGAAGGCGCTCGATCGGCAGCGACTGGCGGAGGAAGTGCGGGAGCTGCGGATCCGGGCGAGCCTCGCTCCGGGGGAGTTCCTCTCCGCCTCCGGCGCGATGCAGCGCGTCCTTGAGGTGGCGGACCGGGTGGCGGGGACCGACGCCACCATCCTGATCACCGGCGAGAGCGGGACGGGGAAGGAGGTCGTCGCCCGCCGCATCCACATGAATTCGGCGCGGGCGGAAAAACCGTTCGTGGCGATCAACTGCGCGGCCATCCCGGGGGAGCTCCTCGAATCGGAACTTTTCGGACACACCCGCGGAGCGTTCACCGGCGCGGTCCGGGAACGTTCCGGGCGATTCCGGCAGGCGGAAGGGGGGACGCTCTTCCTCGACGAAATCGGCGAAATCCCGCTTTCCCTCCAGCCGAAGCTCCTGCGCGTCCTCCAGGAAAAAGTGGTGGATTCGGTGGGAAGCGATGCGCCGACTCCCGTGGACGTAAGGATCCTCGCCGCGACGAACCGGGACCTGCAGGACCGGATCCGCGAAGGGGGCTTTCGGGAGGATTTGTATTATCGGCTCAACGTCGTGGAGCTGCGCGTACCGCCGTTGCGGGAGAGAAAGGAGGACATCCCGCTCCTCGTGGAGCGTTTCGTCAAGGAGCTGGCCGAGGGGAGGGACATCGAAATTCCGACCAGGGTCATGGAAGGGCTCATGGCCCGCCCCTGGCCCGGAAACGTGAGGGAGCTGAAAAACGCCTGCGAGAGAATGGTGATCCTGTGCCGCGGGAACGAGGTCTCCATGGACGACCTTCCCCCGGTTGCGGGACCTCTCTCCCCGGAGCGGTCCGCCGGACCCGTAAACGAAATGGAAGATTGGCCCCCGCTTCCGCCGGAGGGGTTGTCGCTGGTGGACCTTGAAAGGAAAGTGATCGAGCGGGCGCTCAGGCTGAACAAGGGAAACATCACCCGTACGGCGGCCTACCTGAGAGTTCCCCGGCATATCCTGGTATATCGGCTGGAGAAGTTCGGGATCGAAAGATAACCCCCGGGAATATTCCCTGATCGGCTGAAGAATATTCTTCGCCCGCAGCCGGAGCATTTCGCCGTTCCTGACAGCAGGAAGAAATAAACCGTTTCCTTTCAACAGGTTTCTTTCGTCGAGCGCAATGATGGCATGCCATATGCTCTCTCGAAATCATGGAGAAATCATGGATCATGGTTCTGGCGATTGCGCTCGGCGTGACGGTTTCGGGCGGATGCGCCACGTTCTCGCGGGACGCAGGGTTCGGAACGGTCGAGCGGCTCGCCGGGGAAAGACTGGACAAGGACGTGAAATGGCAGCGCTCCGACGACGATCACGGGAGTGTCCGGTCCGCCGTGAAGGAATTCCTGTCCTCGCCGCTTTCGATCGACAACGCCGTTCAGGTCGCCCTCCTCAACAACCCGGGGCTGCAGGCGACCTATTCGGAATTGGGGATCGCCGAGGCCGAACTGGTGCAGGCCGGCCGGGTGACGAATCCGCATTTCTCTTATCGGCGGACCAGCGAGGGCGGAGAGCGGAAGATCGAATGGGCGCTGACCTTCCCGCTCGTCGACCTGCTGACCATGCCGCTTAGGACCCGGATCGAAGGACGCCGGTTCGAGCAGGTCAAGCTGGCGGTGGCGGGCCGGATGCTCGATGTCGCCGCCGCGGCCCGCAAATCCTGGATCGAAGCGGTCGCCGCGGAGGAGCGCGTGCGCTACCTCGAGCAGGCGATGCTCGCGGCGGAGGCGTCCGCCGAGCTGGCGGACCGCATGGAGCGGGCGGGGAACCTCAACCGGCTGGACCGGATGAGGGAGGAAGCCTTCCGTTCCGGGATGTCCGCGCGCCTGTCGGATGCGAGGCGGGAAGCGGTGACCGACCGGGAGCGGCTGACGAGGATGATGGGTCTATCCGGAAGCGACATCGCATTTCGTTTGCCCGGGCGGCTGCCGGAACTTCCGGCGGACAAGGCCGACCTCGGGGAGCTCGAGGCGCGCGCCATGACCGGGCGACTGGACGTCCGGGCGGCGGCGCTGGAAACGGAACGCCTCGCCGAATCGCTCGGCCTTACCCGGGCCACCCGTTTCGTCGACGTCCTCGAGCTCGGGCCGGCGGCCACGAAAGAGGATCCCGCGCCGTGGAAACGGGGTTTCGAAGTGAGCCTGCAGCTTCCGGTCTTCGACTGGGGGAGCGCCCGCGTGTCCCGGGCCGAGGCGATCTACATGCAGGCGCTGCACCGGGTGGCGGAGACGTCGGTGAACGCCGGCTCCGAAGTGCGCAACGCCTGGTCGGCCTACGGGTCGGCATATGACGTCGCGAAGCGTTACCGCGACGAGATCCTTCCGCTGCGGAAGAGGATCGCGGAGGAAAACATGCTCCGCTACAACGGCATGCTCATCGGAGTCTTCGAGCTGCTCATCGATGCCCGCGAACAGGTCGAAGCCTCCATCGCAGGGATGGATGCGCTGCGGGACTTCTGGATATCGGAAGCGAATCTGCAGGCGGCGTTCAACGGCCCGCAGGGAGCAAACCCATGATGTCGAGACGGCAGTTCCTCATCGGGTCCGGCGCCGCTCTCGCGGGGGCGGCGCTGGTGAGCAGGGCGCAGGCGGCCTCGCTGCCGGAGGCCCCCGTCCTTGAAAAGGCGGCGACGCAGCCGCCGCTGATTCCCCCGAACGGACGGCCATACCAGCCGGTCGTCACGTTGAACGGCTGGACGCTCCCGTGGCGGATGAAGGCCGGATGGAAGGAGTTTCACCTGATCGCGGAGCCGGTCCGGCGGGAGATCGCTCCCGGGATGACGGCCAATCTCTGGGGCTATAACGGGCAGAGCCCCGGCCCGACCATCGAGTGCGTCGAAGGCGACAAGGTGCGCATTTTCGTCACCAACAAGCTGCCCGAGCACACCACGATCCATTGGCACGGCGTGCTGCTCCCCAACGGGATGGACGGTGTCGGCGGGCTGACCCAGCCGCACATCCCCGCGGGCAGGACGTATGTGTACGAATTCGTCATGAAGCATTCCGGCACCTTCATGTACCATCCCCACTCCGACGAAATGGTGCAGATGGCGATGGGCATGATGGGCTTCATCGTGGTGCATCCGAAAGATCCGGACAGGTACCGGGTCGATCGCGATTTCGTGTTCCTGATCAACGCCTTCGACATCGAACCGGGGAGCTTCACGCCGAGGGTCAACACGATGCTCGATTTCAACACCTGGTGCTGGAACAGCCGGGTGTTCCCGGGCATCGATCCCCTTGTCGTGCGGATGGGCGACCGCGTCCGGATCCGCATGGGAAACCTCACGATGACGAATCATCCGATCCACATCCACGGGCATCGTTTTTCGGTGACGTGCACCGACGGCGGCTGGGTGCCGCAGAGCGCCCGATGGCCCGAGACGACCGTCGATATGCCGATCGGCTCGCTGCGCGCGGTCGAATTCACGGCGGACGCTCCGGGCGACTGGGCGTTCCACTGCCACAAGTCCCATCACGTGATGAACGCGATGGGGCACGGCGTTCCGACGATGATCGGCGTCGACCAGAGGGGCGTGGCGGAGAAGATCAACCGGCTGCTGCCCGACTACATGGCGATGGGAGAGCGCGGAATGGCGGAGATGGGGGAGATGGAGATGCCTCTTCCCGACAATACGCTCCCGATGATGAGCGGACAGGGCCCGTTCGGGCCCCTTGAAATGGGCGGGATGTTCACCGTCGTCAAGATCCGGCAAGGGCTGGCCCGCGACGATTACAACGATCCGGGATGGTACCGGCACCCGGAAGGAACCGTGGCCCGCGAATGGGCGGGGGAGGAGAAATGAAAAGGCGGATCATCGCAATCGCACTTGCCATGGGCATCGCGTACGCCACCGGGGCGTTTGCCCACGGCGACGAGGCGCACGGAAAGAAGGGGAAAGCGGCGGACGACAACGCGGCCGTCGTCGGAAAGCCCGGCGATCCGGGAAAGGTCACCCGCACCATCGGGGTGGATATGAACGACGACATGCGCTTCCTGCCCGACAACATCCGGGTGGAACGGGGCGAGACGATACGGTTCATCGTCAGGAACGTCGGGAAGATGAAGCACGAGATGGTCATCGGCACGATACGGGAGCTGAAGGAGCACGCCGAGCTGATGCGGAAATATCCGGAGATGGAGCATGAAGAACCCAATCAGGTCGTCGTCGATCCCGGCCGGACCGGCGAGCTGGTCTGGCAGTTCACCCGATCCGGCACGTTCGATTTCGCCTGCCTGGTCCCGGGGCATTTCGAGGCGGGGATGGCCGGCACGATCCGGGTCGGCGGGGGGGATGCCATGAGCGAGGGGGTGGTGACGAAGGTGGACCGCTCCGCCGGCAAGGTCACCCTCCGCCACGGGCCCATGGAGAACCTCGGAATGCCGAAGATGACCATGATCTTCCGCGTGAAGGATCCGGCGATGCTGGAGGAGCTGAAGGAAGGCAGGAAGATCCGTTTCCTCGCGGAAAAGGTGGACGGGGCGATCACGTTGATCCGGGTCGAAGCCGCGGAATAGAACTCGCGAATAATCTTCGGTCCTGTGGAGAATATTCTTCGGTCATGGCGCCTCCGCCGGGTCATCGGTTCGCATTATTCGACGTAATTTGTTGATATTTCGAGCGAATTATTATCGGCGCCTTGCGTGGCACGACATGTGCTTTTTTACCGGCGGAATGAAACCTCAGGAGGTTTGCCGGATCATGGCAATGAATCGAAGCAAGAGCGCGCTCGTCGTCGTGTCGGCCTTGGCGGTCCTTTTCGCCGCTGCCGCGGTTTCCGCCGGAGTGCTCGACGGTCTCTTCAAGAAATCCCCTGCCGACGCCGCGAAGGCGGCGGGCGTCGTGGAGACGGCGGACGCCGTGAAAGTCCCCTTGAAGGCGCTCGATTCCGGGAAGGCTCTGTTCCTCGCGATGGATGCCGGCGACCGCCAGCTCCACTATTTTCTTCTCCGAAGCCCCGACGGGAAGTATCGCGCGGCGCTCGACGCCTGCGACGTCTGCTTCCGGGCGAACAAGGGCTACCGCCAGGAGGGCGACCGGATGATCTGCAACAACTGCGGGATGAAGTTCGCCAGCGACAAGATCGGTGAGAAGAAGGGCGGGTGCAATCCGCACCCGCTGGCGAACCGGCAGGAGGAGGGATACATGATCATCTCGAAGTCCGACGTCGCCGCCGGCAGGGATTACTTCCCCGGGAAGCGGCAGTAGGGAGGCGGCGGCGATGAACCTTCGGAAACTCGCCTGGAGGAACCTGCTCCGGCGCAAGTCGCGCGCCGTCTTCACCGGGCTGGGGATCTTCCTCGGGATCGCCACCTTCGTCGCGATCGCCTCGCTCACCTCGCGGATGGAGGGCGCGGTGCAGGACCAGCTCGACCG
>JBFLWB010000066.1 GCA_040758155.1 Thermodesulfobacteriota bacterium | reverse complement strand
GATCGAGCATCACGCGGACGCGGCTGCGGCGAAGCGACGCCACGGGAGGCGACGCCTCCTGCGGTGGCGCGGCCGCGGCGGGGGGGGGAAGCGGCGGAGGCGCGGCGGAAAGGAACGGTCCCCCGGACGGAACGGCGGCGGCCGTCTGTTCCGGCGCAGCGGGTTCCCGGGGCGCCGGGATCTCCCCTTCTCCGTCGATGTCGATGACGATCCGGTACGGATCCGGGAGGGCGAAAACCCGGAACGTGTTCGCGCGCTCGAGGTCGATCACCACGCGGACGACGTCCCGGCTGTACCGGCCCGCCCGCACCTGCCGGAGCAGACCGTTGTTGACCCCCACGGGGTTGTGGAGCATCTCCGTCTTGATCCGCGCCCCCCGGATGTCGATGAAGATCCGCGGCGGGAGCCCCCGCGCGGGGTCGGCCTTGACGGTGTCGGCCTGCCAGGAAACCTCTTCCCCCGTGTAGATCGCGACCCGGGTGTAGATCTCGTTGGTCCAGGCGTGGATTTCCGAAAGGACGGGGACGGCGGGCGGGGCAACGGCGCTTCGCGCCTCCCGGGGAGACACGACCGCCGCGAGCAGGACGGCGGCGGCCAGCAAGGCCCCGCCGATGTATCGCCGCGGGCAGGTCAAGACGTTCTCTTCCCCAACTTCTCCTTCCATGCCGCGACCCGCAGGAGAGCGTCCACCGGGGTAAGTCGTTCCGGCTCGGTGCGCCGGATCTCCTCCAGGACGGCGTCTTCTTCCCTTCGTTCCCCGCGGGAGAAAAGCTCCATCTGGGCGGAAGGGGCTCCGCCGCCCGCGCGGCCGCCCGAAAGCGAGGGAAGGCCGAATTCATTATACTCGGCGGATTCGAGGTTTTTCAAAATATCGCGGGCCCGGTCGATCAGCGGGGGCGGCAGCCCCGCCAGCTGCGCCACCTGGATGCCGTACGACTTGCTGGCGACCCCCTCGTCGATGCGCCGCAGGAAGATGATGTCGCCCTGCCATTCGCGGACCGCGACGTGGTAGTTCCGGGCGTTGGCGGAAGTGGTCACGATGTCCGTCAGCTCGTGGAAATGGGTGGCGAAGAGGACCTTCGGCCGCCCGGGAGCGTCGTGCAGATGCTCGGCCACGGCCCACGCGATGCTCAACCCGTCGTAGGTGCTCGTCCCGCGGCCGACCTCGTCCAGGATCACCAGCGTCCGCTCCGTGATCCCCGACAGGATCCGCGCCGTCTCCCGCATCTCCACCATGAACGTGCTCTCCCCGCGGGAGAGATCGTCCGAGGCGCCGATGCGCGTGAAGATCCGGTCGACCAGGCCGATCTCCGCGCGGTCGGCGGGGACGAAGGAGCCGGCGTGCGCCAGCAGGACGATCAGCGCCACCTGGCGGATGTAGGTGGATTTCCCTGCCATGTTCGGCCCGGTGATGACGGCCATGCGCGCCCCGTCCGGGGAGAGGCGGCAGTCGTTCGGGACGAAGGCGTGGCGGCCCAGCATCTTCTCCACCACCGGGTGCCGCCCGTTCTCGATGACGATGTCCTTCCCGCCGTTCACCCGCGGGCGGCCGTATCCCCCGTCGGCAGCGAGGTCGGCGAACGACAGCAGGACATCGAGCTCCGCGACCGCCTCCGCTGCCGCGTGAATCGCCGGAAGGTGTTCCTTCAGCGAATCCCTGAGAGCCAGGAACAGCTCCTCCTCCCTCGCGCTGCGCTCCTCCTGCGCGCGCAGCACCCTGGATTCGAAGTCCTTCAGCTCCGGGGTGATGAACCGCTCGGCGTTCACCAGCGTCTGCTTCCGGATGTAGTCCTCCGGCACCTTCGCCTGGTTCGCGCGGGACACCTCGATGTAGTACCCGAAGACGCGGTTGTATCCCACCTTCAGGCCGGCAATGCCGGTCCGCTGCCGCTCGCGCGCCTCCATCTCCGCCAGCATCCCCTTGCCGTGCGTCAGGAGGTGCGTCAGCTCGTCCACGCGGTCGTCGTATCCGGGCCGGAAGATCCCGCCGTCCTTGTACCCCGCGGGAAGCTCGTCCGCGAGCGCGGCGGAGATCCGGTCCGCCGCATCGGAATGATCGCCAAGCCGTTCGCGCACCCCCTTCAGGAGCGCGGCGGCGGGTTCCCCCAGGGCCGCCTTCAGGGCGGGAAGCGAAGCGAGGTTGTCGCGCAGCGCCCCGACGTCCCTGGGACCTGAACGGTCCTGCGCCAGGCGGGACGCGAGCCGGGACAGGTCGCCCATCGCGTCGAGCCGCGCGGCCAGCTCCTTCCGGATCCCCTGCGCCTCGAGGAGCTCCCCCACCGCCTCGTGGCGCTCCCCGATCTCCGCGACGTCCTGGAGCGGCGCCGCCAGCCGGGAACGCAGCTCCCGGGCGCCCATCGGAGTCCTCGTCCGGTCCACCGCCCACAGGAGGCTCCCCTTGCGCTCACCGGACAGGGTGGAGAAGATCTCGAGCGTGCGGACCGCCGTCTCGTCCATCGCGAGGTAGCGCTTTCCCTCCCGCTCGGAGACGCGCGCTATCTCCGCCAGCGCCGCCGGCTGGTGGACGTGAAGGTAATAGAGGACCGCCCGGACGACGCCCGCGGCCGGATGCCCGTCCGGCGGGATCCCGTCGACCGGCATCGGCGGTGCGAACGACGCCGCTGCGGATGGCGACAGCGTCGTGAGGAGCTTCCCCTCGATCAGCCGCTTCCCGCGCGGCGTCGAGGGGGTCTCCTCCCCCTCCAGGGCGACGAACTCCATCGGGCCGAGGCGGAACAGCGCGTCGGCCAGCGCCTCCTCGGTCGCGCAGCTCTCGTGGTGGAATTCGCCGGTGGTCGCGTCGAGGGCGGCGTAGGCGAAGGGCGGGGCGAACCGCACCGCCGCCAGGAAATTGTTCCCCCGCGCGTCGAGGCACTCCTCGTGGAACACCAGCCCCGGGGTGACCACCTCGGTCACCTCCCTGCGGAAGATCCCCTTCTGGCCGGGCTCCTCGACCTGCTCGCAGACGGCGACCTTGCACCCCTGCCGGATCAGCTTCGAAAGGTACGCGTTGCGGGCGTGGTGCGGCACCCCGCACATCGGGATGTTCGATTCCCTGTCCCTCGAGGTCAGGGCGATGTCGAGGAGGCGGGAGGCCCGGATGGCGTCCTCGAAGAACATCTCGTAGAAGTCGCCCATCCGGAAGAAGACGATGCAGTCCCGGTACCGCGACTTGATCTCCACGTATTGCCGCATCGCGGGGGTGAGCTGGAGGGTCATCGGCGGCGCCGCAAAACGGGTTATTTTACGGTCGGAGAAGGCGGAACGCCGGAGAGAGGCGCCCGCGGGTCTCCAGGAGCGACTCGGGGAGGACCCGCGTGTCGTTGACCGACGTCATGAAGTTCGTGTCGCCGCCCCAGCGGGGGACCAGGTGGACGTGAAGGTGCTCCGTGATCCCCGCGCCCGCGACCTTCCCGAGGTTCATCCCCAGGTTCAGGCCTTCGTATCCGTACGTTTCCCGAAGCACCCGGGTCCCGAGGGCGGCGAGGGAGAAGAGCTCCCGGAGCTCTTCCCCGGAAAGGTCGCAGAGGTCCGCCACATGGCTCCGCGGGGCGACCATCACGTGGCCGTTGTTGTAGGGAAAGCGGTTCAGGATCGCTACGGAGTTCGGGTAGATCCCGAGCAGGAGGCTGTCCGGGTCGGCCAGCCCGGCCTCCCCGGCGCAGAAGATGCAGGGCCTTGCGCTCCCTCCCTCTCCCCCGGAGGGCTGCCGGATATATTCCGCCCGCCAGGGGGAGAACATCCGTTCCATCGGGACCCCTTACCCGTTGACCATCTCCCGCAGCTCTTTTCCCACCTTGAAAAACGGGATCCGCTTTTCGGGGATGGACACCTTCTCCCCGGTCTTGGGATTGCGCCCCTCCTTCGCCCTGCGGACCCGGACGGTGAAGCTCCCGAAGCCCCGGATCTCGATCTTCTCGCCGCGCTGGAGGGCGTCCTTCATGTTGTGGAACACGGTGTCGACGATGACCTCGCACTCCTTCTTGGTCAGGTTCGTCAGCGATTCGGACAGCTTTTCCACCAGGTCGCTCTTGGTCATGCCCATGCTTCACCCCCCGATTTCGAAAGGTTAGTTCAACTGGAGCGGATTTCCCGCGATCTTTTCGTCGATGAAGGTGCTCATCTCCTCCTTGAGGAGGTCCAGCAGGGAGATCTTGCTCTTCGGCGGCAGGATCACTTTCGGCTCTCCGGAGATCCCGCCCAGCTTCGCGGCTTCGGCCACGGTGTCCTCCAGATTCCCGAGCGCATCGATGAGGCCGAGGGCCTTCGCCTGCTCCCCCGTGAAGATCCGCCCGTCGGCGATCCGCAGGACGCTCTCGGTCGGAAGCTTCCTCCCCCGGGCGACGGCGTGCACGAACTGCAGGTGGACGTTGTCCACGACGGACTGAAGGACTTCCCGGTCCTGCGGCGTCATGTCGCGCAGAGGGGAGCCGATGTCCTTGAAGGGGCCGCTCTTGACGGTCATGCCCTTCAACCCGATCTTCTCCACGAGGTCCTTCGCGTTCACGAACGGCATGACGACGCCGATCGACCCGGTCATCGTCCCGGGATTCGCGTAGACCTTCCGGGTCGCCGCGGCGATATAGTACCCGCCGGAAGCCGCGACGGTCCCCATGCTGGTCAGGACCGGCTTCTTCGCATCGAGCTTCCTCACCTCTTCATGGATTTCCTGGGAGGGCGCGACGCCGCCGCCGGGCGAATTGATCCGGAGCACCACCGCCTTGACCGAATCGTCCTTGCCGAACTTCTTGATCTGCTCGATGGTCTGCTCGGAATCGGAGATCATTCCGGAAACCGGGATGACGGCCACCCTGCCCGAGCCGGCCAGCGGAAGCCCTTCCATCCGGGAAACCACCGCCAGGAGGGCGAAAAACGCCGCCAGGACGAGCAGGACCGTCAGGCATCCGCGTAAAAACGGCCTCCGGCGCTTCGGCGGGCTGGGGACGTTTTCGGACATCGCCTGTCAGTTGCCCTGCTCGCCGTTGGCCTTCATCTTCGCAAGGAGCGCCTCCCCGAGGGCGCCGATGCCCTCGCCGGGGGTGTCCGACTGCTTTCCGAGGTACGACTCCGTGTCCTTCCGCTCGAGGGCGTCCTGGTACCCCCGCACGCTCAGCGATACCTTCTTGTTCGCCCGGTCGACCCCCAGGATCACCGCGCCGACCTCGTCTCCTTCCTTGACGACCGCCGACGGGCTCTCGACCTTCTCCCTGGAGATCTCGGAGACGTGCACGAGCCCCTCGATCCCGTCCGCGATCTCCACGAACGCGCCGAAATCGGCGACCCGGGTCACCCTGCCGGTCACCAGGTCGCCCTTCTTGAACTTCTTCTCGATCCCCGCCCACGGATCCTCCGCGAGCTGCTTGATCCCCAGCGAAAACTTCTGGTTCTCGGGATCGACCTTCAGCACCTTCGCCTGGACGCGGTCCCCCTTCCTGTACAGCTCCGCGGGATTCTTGATCCTCGTGTTCCAGGACAGGTCGGAGACGTGGACCAGCCCGTCGATCTCCTCGCCGATGTCCACGAACACGCCGAAGTCGGCCACGTTCTTCACCACGCCTTCCACGGCGGAGCCCTCGGGATGGCGCGCCCTCAGCTCGTCCCACGGGTTCGAGAGGATCTGCTTGTAGCCCAGGGAGATCTTCTTGTTCCCCTTGTCCACTTTAAGGATGGCCACCTCCACCTGATCCCCGGATTTCATGATCTCGGAAGGATCCTTCAGCCGCTTGCTCCACGACATCTCGGAGATGTGCAGCAGCCCCTCGACGCCCTCCTCGATCTCGATGAACGCGCCGTACTTCGTCGTGTTGGTGACCTTGCCCTTCACCCGCATCCCCGGCCGGTACCGCTCCTCAAGGTCGATCCAGGGATCCGCCTTCGTCTGCTTCAGCCCGAGGGAGATCCTGCCCCGTTCACGGTCGAACCGGATGACCTTCACCTTCAGCAGATCGCCTACCTTGCACAGGTCGCCCGGGTGCCCGACCTTCCCGTAGCTCATGTCCGTGACGTGCATCAGTCCGTCCAGCCCGCCCAGGTCCATGAAGACGCCGTAGTCGGTGATGTTCTTGACCCGGGCCTCGATCGTGTCGCCCTCCTGGACGTGCTCGAGGATCCCCTTCCGCGCCACGTCCCGCTCCTCCTCGAGGAACACCCTGCGGGAGACGACGACGTTCGCTTTCTTGCGGGAGAATTTGAGGATTTTGAACTTCCCCTGGATGCCGATGACCGGGTCGTTGTCGCGGACCGGCCTCAGGTCGACCTGGCTGCCGGGCAAAAACGCCTTCACCCCGATGTCCACGGTGTAGCCGCCCTTGACCTTGGCCACGATGGCGCCCTGCACGGGCGTGCCCTCGTCGAACATCTTCTGCAGGTCGTCCCACACGCGGATCTTGACGACCTTCGAGCGCGAAAGGCGGATGAATCCCTGGGACTGGTCGTACCCTTCGGTCATCACCTCGATCGGGAAGCCCGGAACGAGCGCCTCCCGCTCCTCCGCGGTGAGGTCCTCCAGCGGAAGCATCCCTTCGGATTTCTTGTTGATGTCGATCGCAACGTATTCCTTCAGCACCTTGATGACCTTGCCCCGGATGACCTGTCCCTCTTCGGTGCTCTCGATGCTGGCCGCGAACATCCTGGCGAAATCTTCCTCTCCCGCCGATCCGCCGGCTCCCGTCTGGGAATCCGGGCTCGCATCGTCCGGGAGGTCTGTTTTGTTGTTTTTGTCGTCCATGCCCCACTCCTGATTTTGATTGTTGAAATATTTACTATACACCGTAACTCTTTATCGGTAAAAGGATACTTCGATCCTTTCCCCCTTCCAGATCCCCTTCAGCCGCTCCACGAATCCGTCGATGATCCACTGGGGGGTGGACGCCCCCGCCGTGACCCCCACCACGGACGCCCCCTCGACCATCGAGGCGGTCACCTCCTCCCCCGTCTCGATGTGGTGCGTCCTCGGGTTGATGGCGGAGCAGATCTCGGCAAGCCGGCGCGTGTTCGCGCTGTTGTATCCCCCCAGAACGAACATCGCGTCCGCCTGCCCTGCCAGCCCCGTCGATTCCTCCTGGCGCAGGGTGGTGGCGTTGCAGATCGTGTTGAATACGCGAACCTCCTGGAATCGGCGCATCGTCGCCGCGACGAACGCCATCAGGTTGTCGAACGACTGCGTCGTCTGGGCGACGACTCCCGCCTTCTGCCCCGCCCGCGCCTTCTCCACCTCGCCAAGGGAGGTGTAAACGGGAACCCCTTCGCCTATGTAGCTTATGATGCTTTTTACCTCGGGGTGGTTCGGATCGCCGACGACCACGACGGCGTACCCTTCCTGGCTGAGCGTCCTTGCGTGGTCCTGCGCCTTCGTGACGAAGGGGCACGTGGCGTCTACGATGGTGACATTCTTTTCCTCGAGAGCCGACCGGTCCGGGCGCGTCACGCCGTGGGACCGGATGATCGCCTTCCCGCAGGTGATCTCGTCCACCCCGCCGACGACGCGAATCCCTTTCTTTTCGAGGCGCTCCACTGCCTGCGGGTTGTGGATGATGGGTCCCAGCGAGTGGATCGGCCCCTCGTTTCCCGCTCCGCCCTTCCCGGCCGTCTCGTCGGCGATGGCGATGGCGCGCTTGACGCCGAAACAGAACCCCGCGCTCCGGGCGATAAGGATCCGCTTCACCGCGAAGCCGCCGCGACGCGCCGGAACATGATCTCCACGACCTCCTCCGCCGTCCGGACCGTGGAATCGATGTAGACCGCGTCCGCCGCCATCTTCAGCGGCGAGTGCTCCCTCGTGGAATCCTGGACATCGCGCCGAAGGACGTCCTTGAGGACCTGTTCGAAGGTCTGACCCGCGCAGGGGTCGAGCTCCAGGTACCGGCGCAGGGCGCGGACCGCGGCCGCCGCGTCGAGGAAGAACTTCGCCTCCGCGTCCGGGAAGACGACCGTCCCCGTGTCCCTCCCCTCGAGAACGACGCCACCGTCGCGCCCCATCTCCCGCTGCTTGGCCACCAGCGCCTCCCGGACCTGCGGATGCGCCGAGACCTCCGAGGCGCCCAGGCTCATCTCCGGCGTCCGGATCGCCGCGGAGACGTCCTCTCCCGCCAGGAAGAGCCGCGACGATCCTCCCGCTTCCCGGAACTCCAGCTCCAGCCCGCGGGCGAGCTCCCCGAGCCGCCGGGCGTCGCTCCAGGCGATCCCCGCGCGGCGGGCGGCCAGCGCGCAGGCCCGGTACATCGCCCCCGTGTCGAGCCGGAACATCCCGGCCCGCTCCGCCAGCAGCATCGACGCGGTGGTCTTTCCCGCGCCCGATGGTCCGTCGATCGTCACGACCGGTCGCCTTCTCATCGCGTCAATTCTTCAAGTTTTTCTTCAAACCCAGGGAAAGAAGTATCTATGCATGCTGTATTATCCAATATCACCCTTTTCCCGGATGCCCGCCCGAGAACCTGCAGCGACATGGCGACCCGGTGGTCCCCACGGCTGCTGCAGGAAACGTCCGGGCGGATGGATGCAGGCCCCTCC
>JBFLWB010000065.1 GCA_040758155.1 Thermodesulfobacteriota bacterium | reverse complement strand
GTACCGGACCCGCATTGTGCTGGCGCCCCCCACGAGCTTCCGGTCGAAGGCGGCCTACTTCCTCGAATACGTCCGCCTGTACCTCCAGGACCGCTACGGGGCGGAGACGGTCAACCGGACCGAGCTGAAGATCTACACGACCATCGACGGCCGGCTCCAGGAAGCGGCCACGGACGCATTGAAGGACGGTGTGGCGCGGATGGAGGAGCGGAACGGCTACAAGGGGCTCCAGGGCGCCCTCCTGTGCATGGACCCCGACACGGGCGGCGTCCTGGCGATGGTGGGGGGAGTCGACTTCGCCGCGTCGCAGTTCAACCGGGCGCTGCAGGCGAGGCGGCAGCCGGGATCGGCCTTCAAGCCGATCATCTACGGGGCCGCGATCGACAAGGGGAAGACGGTGGTCGCCACCGCCTACGATTCCCCGATCGAGTTCGAGATGAACGATAAGGATATGTGGAAGCCGAAGAACTACGACGGGACGTTCCTCGGCCCCATCCCGCTGCTGGAAGCGTTGGCGAAGTCGAGGAACCTGGCGACCGTCCGCCTGCTGAACGAGATCGGCGTGGACACGGCGATCCGGATGGCGCAGGAGCTCGGGATCCAGTCGCCGCTCGAGCGGAACCTTTCCATCGCGCTGGGCTCGTCCGGCGTCACGCCGCTCGAGCTCGTCACGGCCTATTCGACCTTCGCCAACGGGGGACATCGGCCGACGCCGTTCTTCATCCGGGAAGTCCAGGATGCCGACGGGAACATCCTGGAGCGGGCGGAGCCCCGGACCGTCCCCGTGATCTCTCCCGAAACGGCGTACCTGACGATCCGGCTGATGCAGGAAGTCCTGCGCAGCGGGACCGGCGTCTCCGCCCGGGAGCTGTCGCCGAACCTCGCGGGGAAGACCGGCACGACGAACGAGAACACGGACGCCTGGTTCGTCGGCGGATTGCCGGACGTGATGACCGCGGTCTGGGTGGGGTTCGACACGCCGTCGTCGCTGGGGGACCGGCAATCGGCCGCCTCGGTGGCGCTGCCGGTATGGAAGACCTTCATGCAGAAAGCTCTGGCGTACTATCCCGACCGGGAGTTCCCGGTGCCTGCGGGCGTCACGTTCGCCCGGGTGGACCCGGCGTCCGGCAAGGCGCTTCCGCCGGACGACAACGGCGGGATGGTCCTCCCGTTCAAGCTGGGGACGATCCCCGAATTGGGCCGGCCCGCGGCGGGCGCCCCTTCCCCGCGCAGAGGCGGAGCGGACGACCTGCTTTAATCGAGCGGCGCGGCTTTTCCGCATCGGAAGCCGATTCGCGATAATCCGGGACAGAGGGGGACATACTTCGCTTCATTCCGGGGGGAAAGGGGAAGTGTGTCCCCCGCCAGTCACGGTACGCTAAGAGTGTCCCCCTCTGTTGCTCCGACCGTATGGTGGTGATCGCCGCCTGCGGCATCAATCCCTGGCGGCAATTACCACCATCCGGTCCGCCCCGCGGGTGAACGGCCCCCCTTCGAGGGAGCCGTGGATGGCGCGGATGCGCATCCCCGCTTTCCGAAGCATCGCGCAGAGCTCCGCTTCCGAGTAGATCCGGACGTCGAACCTGGAGGAGATCCGGATCCCGTCCGGTCGGGTCAGCTCGTGCTCGGCGTGGGCGCGGCACGTTGCGCGGTCGAAGCGGACGCGCATGCGCAGCTTTCCCGACGGGACCGTGACCGTCTTCTCGTGGTCCTCCTCGCCGGCGAGCCCCTTCTGCGCGTTGCGCAGGTCGAGGAGCAGCGCGCCGCCCGGCTTCAGGCTGCGCGCGACGTTCCGGAGCACCCTGGCGTTCTCCTCGTCGCAGAAGAAGCCGAAGGAGGTGAACAGCGAGAGGCAGGCGTCGTACCGGTCGGGGCGGACGAACTGCCGCATGTCCTCGCGGACCCACTCCACGGAGACGTTCTCGCGCCCCGCCCGTTCCTGCGCCAGCCGGAGCATCTTTTCGGAGATGTCGACCCCCGTCACGCGGTATCCCCGGCGGGAAAGCGGGATCGCGTGCCGCCCCCGGCCGCAGCCGAGGTCGACGACATGGGAGCCCGGGGGGATCGACAGGAGCTCCACGATCCGGGCGACTTCCTCCTCCGGGTCCTGCTCCAGGGGACCGAACAAATCCGGGTAGCGCTCGTCGAAGATCGTCTCGTACCACGGCCGGATCGTCATGGGAACGTCATCCCTTGACCACGGCCACCGGCTTCAGCCGGGCCACCTTCCGCGCGATCCCCGCGCGGTCCACCACGTCCACCACGGATCCGACCTCCTTGTACGCCTCCGGGATCTCCTCGGCGAGCACCCTGCGGGAGGTGCAGGCCACGAGGACGTTGCGCTTCGCCATCTCGTCGAACACCGACCTTCCGCGCAGGCTCTGGACCGCCGCCTTGCGGCTCAGCCGCCGCCCCGCCCCGTGGCACGTGGACCCGAACGACCGCTGCATCGCGCCGGGCGCGCCCGCGAGGACGAAGGAGCTCCGCCCCATGTCGCCCGGGATGAAAACCGGCTGGCCGACCTCCCGGTACTCCGGCGGGATCTCGGGATGTTCCGGCGGAAACGCCCGCGTCGCCCCCTTCCGGTGGACGAGCACGTTCCGGAGCTTCCCGTCGACCTCGTACCGCTCGAACTTCGCGTTGTTGTGCCCCACGTCGTAGACGACGCGGATCCCGGCGTCCCGGGGGGAGATGGACAGCGTCTTCAGCACGGTCTCCCGCGTCTGGTGCCCCAGGAGCTGGCGGTTGTTGAACGCGTAGTTCGCCGCGGCGGCCAGGGCGGACAGGTACCGCTTTCCCTCGCCGGACGCGATGTGGGCGCAGGCGAGCTGGCGGTCGGGAACGGAGAGCCGCTCCTTCCGCATGTAGGCGCCCATCACGTCGAGGTAGTCGTCGCAGACCTGGTACCCCAGCCCGCGCGACCCCGAATGGATGAAGAAGACCGCCTGCCCGCGGAACAGCCCGAACGCTTCGGCCGCTTCGGGGAAGAAGACCTCCTCCACCTCGTCGACCTCCAGGAAATGATTCCCCGCGCCGAGGGTGCCGAGCTGGTCCGTTCCCCGCTTCTTCGCGAAGTCCGACACGGCGTCCGGGTCGGCGCCGGGATACCTGCCGCCGCTCTCCGTGCGCTCCACGTCCTCCGCGGAGGCGAACCCGCGCGAGAGCGCCCAGCGCGTTCCCTCGGACAGGACCTTCTCCATGTCCTTCGCGGACAGCCGGACGAATCCCGTCGAGCCCACCCCGGACGGCACCTCCCGGTGCAGCGCCGCGACCAGCTCGGGGAGCCGGGGACGAAGATCGGCGACCGTGAGGTTCGAGCGCATCAGCCGGACGCCGCAGTTGATGTCGTATCCGACGCCGCCCGGAGAGATCACCCCCTCGTCGACGTCCATGGCGGCCACCCCGCCGATGGGGAAGCCGTATCCCCAATGGATGTCGGGCATGCCGATGCTGCGGGAGAGGATTCCGGGAAGGTGGGCGACGTTGATGACCTGCCGGAGCGCCTGGTCCCGGACGATGTCCTCCATCATCTCGCGGGAGGCGAACACGAGTCCCGGCACGAGCATCCCGCCCGACCGCGGGATTTCCCACTCCGTATCCGAAAGCTGCTTGAGAGAGACGTCCTCGAACCGCACGGCGCCCTCCTGCCCCCGCATCCGGGGGCCCGAGGGGGTTACACGTCCAGAAGGAAGCGGGCCGTGTATCCCGGGGGCCCGCATTCGACGGTCAGGGCGTGGGCCGTGACCGCCTTGATCTCCCTCGACACGACATGGCGGGAGGCGTCCGACGGTTCCCCCTCGACGCTCAATACGAGATTTTCACCTTCCATGTTAGCATCCGCGTCCCGCACCAGGTACCTGTCGAGGGAAAAGAGAAGAAGCGCCCGGCGGAGGACCGAGAGGAGCAGCTCTTCCGGAGAGCCGGGAGGGAAGGAGACGGCGCGCCGCTCGACGCGCCGCACCCTCCGCCGGTCCGTCAACAGGGAAAAGACCGCTTCCACGGAGCGCGCGCACAGGGAGGGGAAATCGGGAGCGCGGACCTCGACCCGCAGATCCGCGGTGTGGGGGAGAAGGCGGAAAGCCGCGCGCCTCACGTTCCGTCCCGGAGCCGGTCGGCGAAGAACGGGGGGAGCCCCGCGGCGAGAACCTTCGCCTGAGCCGCCTCGATGTCGTACGGCACGCGGATCCACTCGACCTCCCGCCGGTCCGCGTCGTATATCAGGAAGGAGGCGTCGGGATTCCCGTCGCGCGGCTGCCCGACGCTGCCGGGATTGAGGAGCGCCCGCTCCCCCTTCGAAAGGCGCAGCTTCCCCGGAGACACGTGCACGACGCCCCCGCCCGCGCGGCGCACGAACCCTCCCGCCACGTGGGTGTGCCCGAAGAAGACGGGGCCGTCCACCGCGGCGCAGGACGGCGACTCCATCTCCTCGATGGCCTGGTCGATCGAGTAGACGTACCGGTCGGGATCGTCCACGGAGCCGTGGACCAGCTTTGCGGGTCCTTCCGCGTTCAGGCGGGACGGAAGCGCCGCCAGGTAGAGCCGGCTCGGTTCGGAAATGCGCTCCCGCGACCAGAGCGCGGCCGTGCGGGCCGCCTCGTGGAAATCCAGCCCGGAGGCGCGGCCGCACGCGACGGCGTCGTGGTTCCCGCACACCCCGCCCGCCGCGCGCTCCATGGCCCACCGGACGCAGAATTCCGGCTCGGCGTTGTATCCCACGAGGTCGCCGAGGTGGTACACCCGGTCGGGACGGCGCGCCTCCAGCTCCCGCAGGACCGCCCGGAGCGCGTCCCCGTTCGCATGGAGGTCGGAAAGGACGGCGATCTTCACCGTTTCACCGCGTCCTTCCCCATCCCGGGGGGGAGGACGCGGCCGATCCGCTTCCTCGCGGAGTACTCCCGCACGAGGTCCATGAAGATGTCGAGCTCGTACCGGCGGTCCTTCTGCGTCCCGTCGTAGTAAAGCACCCGCACGGGGAAGCCGTCGCAGTCGCGCGACAGGCGGGGATAGACCGCCTCGGAGACGATGCCGTTCATGCAGGAAAACGGGTTGATGTCGAGCACGCCGTCCGCTCCCTTGCCGAAGAGGTACACCGATTTGGCCACCGACAGGAGCATCTCGCCCAGCGCGCCTTCGGGCAGAAGGTACGGCCTGGCCAGCTCGAGGATCTCCCGGATGTCGTGCGGCTCCTCGTACCCCCGGAAATCGGTCCCGAACACGGAGGACAGATCCATCTCGTCCCGATGCTGGAAGTGCCATTTCAGCTTCGCCCCGAACATCTCCATCGTCAAGTGCTTCCGGAACCGCTTCAGCCGCCGGATATGGTTCGCGTTGGTGTACCAGAGCCACTCGCTGACGTCCGAGATCCAGCACTCGCCGCCCGCCTCCTCGACCTTGCGCACCACGTCGTCGTTGCTGAAGCGGTTGAGGCGGCAGAAGATCTCCCCCACGATCCCCACCAGCGGCCTGGGGACGGAGAGATCGGCCGGCACCGCGTGGAGCAGCGCGCGCCCCGCCGCCAGCGCCTTCTTCATCCGCTCCATCCGGTCCGAACTCCCCTTCCCCCGGACCTCGACGGCTTCGCAGAAGCCGGAAAGCGCCTCCCGGTACGCCGCGTCCGCCGCCCCCTTCACGGTCTCGTAGGGGCGGATACGCAGCAGGAGCTTGGTGAGCTGCTCGGCGCCCACCATGGCCCGCCACGCCGTGCGCAGCAGCTCGTCCGCGTGGTCGCCGATGCCGCTGTAGCCGTCCTTGCAGGTCGGCGAGACGACCAGGACGCCGCCGTATCCCATCTCCCCCAGGACTCCCTTGATGTACGGCCCGTACTGCCCGAAGCGGCAGGGGCCGTCCGAGGTCGGCATGAGGAGAGCCATCCGGTCGGGGGAGACCTTCCCGTGCACCAGGAGCTTGAGGGTGTCCCCCAGGGTGATCTTCAGCGGCAGGCACTCCTCGCCCGAGGAATGGCGCCCTCCCAGGAGCAGCGTTTCGTCGTCGGAGGGCGGCATCGCCTCCGCACGGATCCCGACCGACCGGAACGCCGAGGCGATGGCCCGCACGCCGGCATCCGTCATCGGGTGGATGTAGACCGTCCTGCCGGACAGCGGAGAGCCGCTCACGGCTTCGCCCATGGGCGGAGAACCCCCTTGCTGTCGAGATAGGCTTCGCACCGGGTCATGTACCCGGCGTCGTTGCCGTGGCCGTCGAACTGCAGCGTCAGGTACGGCGCGCCCGACGCCCTCGTGATGAAGTGCCGCACGAAGGAGTCGGGGCCGCACTTGAAGTTGGTGACGTAGATCGTGTGGAACTTCGGGTGGCTCCGGCACCACTTCGCGGCCGCGATGATCTTGCGGCCGTAATTCCAGAACATGTTCTCGTTCACGTCGCGGATGTCGATATCGTCGACCGGGAGGAAGTCGATCGGCACCACGTTCGCGCCGTACTGGTCGCGCAGTTTCGCGGGGATGTTCAGGTTGATGTCCCGGTCGTAGAGGTTGTACGGCCTCCCGAGAAGGACGATCGCGTCCGCCCCGGCCTGCGCGATCCGCTCCACGGCGTCCTTCCCCGCGGCGTGCAGGAAGACCCCGAGCTTCGCCTGCTCCCGGTACCCCTCGCGGATCCCCTCGCGGATCTCCCTGCGCGACACGCCCAGCGGGCCGAAGCAGTCGTGCAGGTCCTCCACCAGGTAGTCCTCGCCGTCGCGGAACCGGATGGTCGGGGACAGCAGCTTCTGCCGGAGCTCCTTCTCCCATTTGGGAACGCCGGCGATCACGAACGGGAGCGTCTGCCCCCACGGGCAGAAGTGCGATTCCGTGTGCGTGTGCGCCGTCTCCGAGTTGATCTGGTTCGGCAGGAACAGGAAATCGATCCCGGCGTCGAGCAGCGCCGACACGTGCCCGTGGGCGACCTGGATGGGATAGCACGGCTCGGCCACGGTGCGCTCGAGCCCCTCGCGCGCGATCGCCTTGTCCGTCCGGGGGGACACCTTTACCCCGAAGCCCATGCGGGAGAGGAGCGCCCTCCAGAAGGGGAACCGCTCGTAGAAGTACATCGCGCGGGGGAAGCCGACGGTGCCCCGCGGCCCTCTTTCCGGAGTCTCCTCCACCGCCCGGTCGAACCAGGCGGTCCGCTTCCCCACGAGGTCCTCGATCACCGGACGGGCGTCGGTCCGGGCGGGCTTGCGGAACTTCTCGGAGCACTTGTCGCCCCAGTAGGTCCGGCTCTCGCCGATCCGGATCTCCTGCATGTCGCAGCAGTTGCTGCACCCCCTGCAGACGAACTCCCGCCGCCGGTAGTCGACTTTCGACAGGTCGAAGCCGCGGAACTTCGTCGCCTCACCGGTGGCCCGGATCCGGTCGCGCGCCAGGAGCGCCATCCCGATCGCACCGATCACGCCGTTGTGCGGCGGAACGATGATCTTCCGGCCGAGCACCTGCGAGAAGGCCGCGGCCACCGCGTCGTTGTAGGCCGTGCCGCCCTGGAAGTAGATCGTCTCGCCGATCTTCCGCCCCCGCACGACGCGGTTCAGGTAGTTCATCACCACGGAGTAGGCCAGCCCCGCGACGAGGTCGTCCTTCCGCGCGCCCCGGTTAAGGTAGTTGTTCAGGTCCTGCTCCATGAAGACGGTGCACCGCTCCCCCATGCGGACCGGCGCCGCGGAGGAGAGCGCCAGCTCCGCGAACTCCCCCTTGATCCGGATCCCCAGCCGCTCCGCCTGCTCCTCGAGGAACGAGCCGGTGCCCGCGGCGCACGCGTCGTTCATGGCGAAATCGGTGACGACGCCGTTGTCCAGCCCGATGTACTTGGAATCCTGCCCGCCGATCTCGAAGATGGTATCCACGGGGACGCCGAAGAACCGGTCGGCGATGAACGTGGACCCGGTTTTATGCGCGGTGATCTCGTCCTGGACGGTGTCGGCGCCGACCAGCTCGCCGATCAGCTCGCGGCCCGAGCCGGTGGTCCCCACGCCGCGGATCCGGACCCCGTCGCCGAACTCGTCCTGGAGCTCCTTCAGGCCGTCGGTCACCACCTGGACGGGCCGTCCCTGGGTGCGGACGTAGATCTCCTTGAGCAAATTTCCCTGCCGGTCGAGCAGGACGAAGTTCGTGGAAACGGAGCCGATGTCGATCCCCAGGAAGACCTCGGGCCTGCCGGCAGGCGGCGGCGCCGGCCGCACGCGGTCCCGGAGGAACACGACGTTCTCCGTGGTGAGAGGAGGCCATGAGGGGAACGGCTGCTCCCCGGTCTCATCGCCTCCGGTCCGCTCGACGGACGCGCGGCAGCTCCCCCGCTCCCGGTCCGCCTCCGAGGCCGACATCGCGGCGCCGAGCGCCCCCATATGGGCGTATCCCTTCGGGAGCACCGTCTGCCCCGCTTCGAGGCCGAAAACGTCCCCGATCGCCCGGACCACGCCGGTATTCCCGAAGAGGCCGCCGACCAGCGCGATCGCCGGGACGGGGTCCTTCCCCTTGTTGATGTTGCTCTTGAAATTGCGAGCCACCGCCTCGCAGAGGCCCTTGAGGATCTCCTCCGGGGAATACCCCTTCTGCTGCGCGTGGATCATGTCGGTCTTGGCGAAAACCGAGCAGCGCCCCGCGATCCGCGCGGCGCTGGCCGCCTGGGCCACCATGTCCCCGATGGTCTCCACCTCGATCTTCATCCGGTGGGCCTGCTGGTCGATGAACGACCCGGTGCCCGCCGCGCAGTCGCCGTTGGAGTCGTAGTCCCGGATGGTCAGGGCCCCGTCCCTGCCCGCGGGCTCGAGGCGGATGACCTTCGCGTTTTCTCCGCCCATCTCGAAGATCGTGCGGACCTCCGGATGGGAGGCCGTCACGGCCTTCACCAGGCAACGGAAATCGTTCTCGTAGACTCCGCCGACCCGCGGCGCCAACTGGCGCCCGCTCCTCCCGGTGATCGAAATCCCGGCGATCCGGTCCTCTCCCAGGACATCGATCCATCGCCGGAGCCGCTCGGGGACCTTCCGCATCGGATCGCCCAGGATCCGGTCGTAGGAGAGGACGTATCCTCTCCCCGCCGCTCCCAGGGCCACCGGCTCGGGGGAGAGGAACTTCGCCAGGACCTCCGCGGGCGGATTGTCTTCCCCGTTTTCGAGGAACAGGGCGAACTTCATGCTGATCGAGCCGACATCGATGCCGAGGAACATCGTCATCCTCTCATGAACCGGCGTGGATTCCTGCGGGGAACAGGAAAATACCTTCAATAGCCGTGCCGGATACGATGCCGTTTCGAATCGGCGACTTGCGCGTTCCCGTCCACTCCCCCCGCCGCCGCCCGATCCCCGATCGGATATCCCCTTATCCGATCGGATATCCCCCTTCCCATTCTCCTTCCCCGCCGTGGACTTGCCGCGCACGCGAAGTATAATGTGGGTTACGATTCCCCCAGACGCTGCTCGACGAGAGGAATGCATGTTCGGCATCGGCTTCCAGGAGATGATCATCATCCTTGTCGTGGTCCTGATCGTCTTCGGACCGAAACGTCTGCCCGACCTGGCCAAGAGCCTGGGGAAAGGGATCGCGGAGTTCAAGAAGGCGTCCGAGGAAGTCAAGAAAGGGATCGAGGAGGCGGTGAAGGAGGAAGAGACGGCGCAGGAGGAAGAGCCGCCGAAGGGCGCGGAGCCGCCGCAGCCGCAGATCCCTCCCAAGGAGCCGGATGCCCCCGCGCCGCCCGCCGGAACGGAACAGGCGCCTCCCCCGCCGCGGCAGGACTGACGCCCCTTGGAGACGCCGCAGGAAGAGATCCGCCAGCCCATCACCGAGCACCTCGAAGAACTCCGCTCCCGGCTGCTCCGCTCGCTGATCGCCTTCGGCGTCGCCACCGCGCTGTGCTACAACTTCTCCGCGGAGATCTACCGGGAGCTCCTCCGGCCGGTGACCGGGGCGCTGCCGGCGGACTCCCGCATGATATTCACCGAGCTCACCGAAGCGTTCCTCACCTATTTCAAGCTGGCGCTGTGGGGGGGATTCGTCCTCGCCTCCCCCGTCATCTTCTACCAGGTGTGGCGGTTCGTCAGCCCTGGCCTGTACTCCAAGGAAAGAAAGCTCGTCGTCATGTTCGCATTCTGGACGACCCTCGGGATGCTGGCGGGGATGGCCTTCGCGTACTTCATCGCGGTCCCGTCGATCATGACCTTCTTCCTCTCCTTCGGGAGGAATGTCGTGGTCCCGATGCCGTCGATGAAGGAAACGCTCTCCCTGGTGCTGCGCCTCCTCCTGATCTTCGGCGTGATGTTCGAGCTGCCGCTCGTCCTGTACCTGGCGGGGCGCGGAGGGATCCTTTCCGCGTCATTCCTGCGGAAATGGCGCAAGGGCGCCATTCTGGGCGCGCTCCTTCTCGCCACCGTGCTCACGCCGCCCGACGTGGTGTCGCAGATCCTGGTCTCCGTCCCCATGTACGCGCTCTTCGAGCTGGGGATCCTCCTCTGCGCCCTCGGGGGACGGCGCAGGGAGGCCGCGCTGCGCGCCGCAACGTCTTGAGTCCGGGAAGGAAATTCCATATAGTCGGAGTCAGCCATCGGGGAGGGGACGACCTTTTGAGGCCAGGGAACGGTCTTCGCCGGCGGTACACCGAGGAGCAGATCCGCCGGAAGGTGACGGCGATCGCCCGCCGGATCGACCGCGCGTACGCCGACGCCGGGTCCGGGCTGCTCCTCGTCGGCGTGCTGAAGGGCTCCCTGTTCTTCCTCGCCGACCTGGCGCGCGAGATCACCGTGCCGGCCGTCATCGACTTCGTCCGGATGTCCAGTTACCGCGGGGGCACTATCCCCCGGGGAAAGGCGCGCCTCGCGCAGGACATCGAGACGGACGCGGCGGGGAAGCACGTCCTCGTGGTGGAGGAGATCGTCGACACGGGCCGGACCGTCCGCGCGCTGCGCCGGCATTTCGAGCGGAAGGGCCCGCGTTCGGTGCGTTTCTGCGCCCTCGTGGACAAGCGGACGCGCCGCGAGGCGGGCACCACCGTCGATTTCCCCGGCTTCCGCGCCGGAAGCGGGTTCCTCGTCGGTTACGGCATGGACTACGCCGACCTGGGCCGGGAATTGCCGCATATCTACGAATTGACCCAACGGAAACACGTCACACCAAGATCCGGAGGACGCGAATGATCATCGAGTGCAAGAGCTGCGGCGCACGGTTCCGTCTCGACGAAACGAAGATAAAGGGACGGGGCGCCCGCGTGAAATGCCGGAAGTGCGGGGACCAGATCGTCGTCCTCAAGGAACCGCCCGTCGAGGACATCGCGCCGCCTCCCGACAACCTGATACCCTTCCCCGGGCCGGCCGCGCGGCCGACGGAGGCCCCGGCGAAGGACGAGGTGGACCTCGCGTTCGAGGCGCTCCTCAGCGGGCCGCCTCCGGAGCCGCCCCCGGAACCGCCGAAGGAGGAGCCGCCCGCATGGGAGCCTCCGGCCGAAATCGCGTTCGAGCCTCCGGCGGAAATCGCGTTCGAGCCTCCGGCGGAGCTGGCCTTCGACGTACCGCCCGCGGAGGAACCCGCCGCTCCCCCGCCGGCGGACGCGGGATTCCTCGTCGGCGATTCGGAGACCGTCGAATACCTCCAGACGCAGGTGCGCGAGGCGGATATCGGTCAAGGGTCCGACATCTCTCTGTCGATCGCGGAAACGCCGGCGGCCGCCGAGCCTCCCCTCTCGCTCGAACCGACGTCCGTCGCCGCTCCACCGGACCGACACCTCCCTGCGCCGCGGGAAGAAGAGGAGATCGCCCTCCAGGGAAACGTCACGCCCGAGGCCGAGTCCCCGGAGATCGAGGCGCCGCCGTACCGGGAGGACGAGCCGCGGGAACTTTCCCCGGCCGCCGCGGCGGAACGGGAGCCGGCGCCGAGGCCCGCCGTCGAACGTCCGCCTCTCCGGATCGGGCGGATCGCAGGCATCCTCGCGCTGGCGGCCGTCCTCGGGGCGGCCGGTTTCTTCGGGCTCACCGGTCCGGGGAAGAAGGCGATCGGCGATCTGTTCCCCCGCATCGCGGCCCTGTTCGGCGGGACGGCGCCCGTCAAGGCGGAATCCCGGTACGAAGTGCGGGAGCGGATCCCGTACTACGTCAGCGGCGCCGCTTCTCCGCAGATCCTCGTCATCGAGGGGCAGGTGACCAATCTCTCCACGGCGGGGAAAAGCGGAATCCGGATCCATGCCTCGCTGCTGGACAATACCGGAAATGTCCTGATGGAACAGGCGGTTTTCGCCGGCAACACGATCTCCGCGGAAAAGCTCCAGGCTGCGGACCGTCCGACTCTCGAGAAGACGATGGCGAATCCGCTCGGGGAGCGGCTCGCGAACATGGACGTCGCTCCGGGGAAGGCGGTACCGTTCATGGTAATGTTCTTCGACGCCCCTCCCAGGGAGCAGATCGACAGCTACCGCCTGGAGGCGAAGGACGCGAACTGATGGAAGGGAAAAGGAGGGGGGGGAGCCTGCCCCCCCCTTTTAATCGCTGAAGCGGAAATCCCGGTTATTTCTTCCCTGAATCGTCGCCCCGCGGGGTGACGTCTATCTCATTCTTGCCCTTGCCGCTCCCGTCGCCCTTCTCTTCCTTCATCGACTTCTTGAAGTTCCGGATCCCCTCGCCGATTCCGGCGCCGAGCTGGGGCAGACGCCCCGCCCCGAAGATCAGCACAACGATCACGAGGATGATGAGGAGCTCCGGCAGACCCAGTCCGAACATGTTTCCCCCTTTCGGAAACCGCCTGCGACTCTACAATTATTAAGTTTACCGCGGTCCGGGTCGCGCAGCCGTTATTTTTCCCGGATCGTTTCCTCCACCGCAATGCCGAAGTGCCTGCCGGCGCGTCCTTCCATCAGCAGCACTTCGTCCCCGGCGCGGATCCGGGCGACCGAAGCGGCGGCCCCGCCCGGTCCCACGAGCCGGATCGTCTCTGCGTTCTGCAGTACGACGGAATGCTCCTCGCCGGACGGCGCGACGGCCCGGATCAGCAGGAGCGGGCGCCGCTCCACCTTCACGCGGCCGATGTACGCGATCTCGCCTTTCCCCGACTCGTCCACGAGCAGGACCTCGGAGCCCGAAGCCAGGTCGGACAGGTAGGCGGTGCGGCCTCCCGGGATGCGGCAGTACGAATGGACCGCCCCGGCGTTGACGCGGAACGGGCGGGGAAGGACGTACGGGTTGGGGACGTTCTCCGCGCACACCAGGAACAGCCCCGCGCTCCCGTTGCCGACCAGCATCCCCCGGCTCCCTTCGATCCACGTGCAGGTGTCCACGCACACCCGGTCGCCCATGCCCAGGGCGGCCACCTCGGTGACCTTCGCCGCGGCGAGGGCCACGTCCTCCGCGCGCGCCCCGGCGGCCCCGGCCAGCGCCCGAACCCCCGCGGGATCGGGGCTGTCGAGCACCAGCCCGTACACTCCCCGCTCCAGGACCCCCCGGTAGAGCGTCACGTCGGCCGGCGTCCTGGCCACGACGAGGATCGTCCGGCCCAGGGCGACCAGGTTCTCCAGCGGGATGATCTCCCCCTCACCGGGGTAGACCACCCAGGCGGCGCCCGGCGGGGAGGCGGCGATCCGCGCCTCGTCCTCCTTCCGCTCGATCCGGGTGACCCGGAAGTGGGTCCCCTCGCGGAGATCCCCGTCGGAGCAGATCGTCGTCACGCGTCCGAGCGCGCGTGCCTTTTCGGCGCAGCCGTCCGGCACCCACAGCGCATCCACTCCCGATTCGATGGCGGAAACCGCCGCCTCCTTGTCCCAGGGGACGATCCGCGCCCAGATCCGGGGGATGCTCAACGAGCCCTCGCCTTGGCCAGACCGATCGCCTCCTTGAGGGTGGCGTTCCCATGGACGATGGCCGCGATGGCCTTCACCATGGCGGATGGGGAACGGTGCTGGAAGACGTTGCGCCCGATCGACGCGCCCGCGCCTCCCGCCGCGACGGCGTCGTGGACCATGCGCAGCACGTCCTCGTCGCTCTCCATCTTCTCCCCGCCGGCGATGACCACGGGGGAGCCGCACCCCTCCGTGACCTCGCGGAACGTCTCCGGCGTACCCGTGTAGGGAACCTTCACGATGTCCGCCCCCATCTCCGCCCCGACGCGCGCGGCGTGGCGGATGTACCGGACGTCGTACTCGTTCCGGATCTTCGGCCCCCGCGTGTACATCATCGCCAGGAGCGGCATCCCCCACCGCTGGCACGCGCTCGAGACG
The DNA here is from genome assembly GCA_040758155.1 of Thermodesulfobacteriota bacterium. Classification (NCBI taxonomy): domain Bacteria; kingdom Pseudomonadati; phylum Thermodesulfobacteriota; species Thermodesulfobacteriota bacterium. Next base: position 2,716 of record JBFLWB010000065.1, on the reverse strand, counting down.
CTGCCGAAGTCCCGCAGCATCTGCGCCTCGTCGTCGGCGCCCAGGTTCACGTGGATGGACACGGCGTCGGCCCCCATCTGGAGGGCGTCCTCCACGGTGGCGACCAGCACCTTCCGGTTGGAGTCCGGGGACAGGGTCGTGCTGGCCGAGAGGTGCAGGATGAGGCCCAGGTCCTTGCCGTACCCCCGGTGTCCGAACATGGCGGCCCCGCGATGCACGACCGCCGCGTTGGCGCCCCCCTCGGCGATCAGGTTCGCCGCCGGGGGGATCTGGATCAGCCCCGGGATCGGCCCGACCGTCACGCCGTGGTCCAGCGGCACGATCACCGTCCGCCGGGTGTTCCGGTCGAATATCCGCTCCAGCCGAATCTTCTTCCCGATCATTTCCGCTGCCGCCTCCCGCCCGGGTTCCCCCGCGCGCCGGGGTTATTTGAACGCTCCGCGGACCTTCAGAAGCTCGTTCAGGTAGTTCAGGTTGTCGGCGTACTTCAGCGCTTCCTCGTACTTCACCTTCCCGGCCGTGACCAGCTCCGCCAGCGTCCAGTCGATGGACACCAGCTCGTCGACGTTGGTCTGCATCATGCTGCGGAGCTGATGCACCTTGCCTTCCCGGATCGCGTTGCGGACACGGACCGATGTCGCCATCTTCTCCCACGCCAGGACCCTCCCGGAGCCGCCGGCGCGCCGCAGGAGCCGCTGGGAGAACACGAGCTGGAGGCACTCCGCGAGCTGGGAGCGGACCTGCTGCTGCTGGCCCGCCGGGAAGCCGTCGATGATCCGGTCCACCGCCGCGGTGGCGTTCAGGGAATGGAGCGTACCGATCACCAGGTGCCCCGTCTCCGCGGCGGTGAGCGCGATGGAGATGCTCTCGTAGTCCCGGAGCTCCCCGATCACGATGACGTCCGGATTCTGGCGGAAGATGTGGCGCAGGCCGTCGGCGAACGTGAGGGTGTCCGTGCCGACTTCGCGCTGATTGACGTTGGAGCTCTTGTGCCGGAAAGTGAACTCGACGGGGTCCTCGATCGTGATGATGTTCGCCTTCCGCTCGCGGTTGATCGTCTCCACCATCCACGCCATGGTGGTGGACTTCCCGTGCCCGTTGGGCCCGGTCACGAGGAGGAGCCCCTGGTTCTTCAGGGCGTACTCCTTCAGGAAATCCGGCAGCCCGAGATCCGCGGCCGAGGGGATCGACTCCGAGACGTGCCGGGCGGTGAAGGCGATGGAATTGCGCTGGCGGTAGAGGTTGCAGCGGAACCGCCCCACCCCGTGCAGGGAGAAGGCGAAGTCCAGCTCCATCCGCCCCTGGAAGGTCCGGCGCTGCTCCGGCGTGAGGATGGAGAAGATCATCTGCTCGATCTCGGCGGGCTTCATGGCCTGGATGTTGAGCCGGCGGATCTCGTTGTCCACCCGGATCGACGGGATGGCCCCCGCGGAGAGGTGCAGATCCTGCCCGTTCCACGCAAGGAGCAGGGAGAGCATGCCCGCGAGGTTGTTCTCGACGCGCGCGCCGCCCTTCGGGGGACCCGCCTCCTTCTCCAGCCGCAAGGGGACGATCCCGTACCCGTGAGCCTGGAAGAACGCCAGCGCCTGCTCGAACTGGGTGGCGGACAGGATCACCGCCTTGGTCCGGTGTCCCGAGCGGAATTCCACGTCCGAAAGCGCGGAGATGTCGGTGGGGTCCACCATCGCCACGACCAGGCTTTTCCCCTCGAAGCCGATCGGGAGCATCCGCCGGAGGCGGACCGTGTCCATGTTCACCAGCCGCTGCACGGCGACGGGCACCTCGACCTTCGTCAGGTTGACGTGCTGGAGCCCCATCTGCTCGGACAGCGCCTTGAGCAGGTCCCCCTCGGTGAGGAACCCGAGGCGGATCAGGTTCTCCCCCAGCGTTCCCCCGAGCTGGTTCTGGCTCCGGAGGGCATCGTTGAGCTGCTCCCGCTGGATGATGCCGGCGGAAACCAGGATCTCCCCGATTTTCAGCTTCTTTTCGGCCATCATTCGGTCTCCTGTCGGAACCGGGTGCAATGCGCGCGCGCCGATGCGCCGGATTTCGCCCCAATTTATCCCATCGGGCGAATCCCCGGCAAGTTTTTCCTCCTGCGGGAGCAGAGCGGGGCGAACGGGCAGGCGGAACAGATCCCCTTGCGGGGGCGGGTGCAGACCCGGAGGATCCCGAGCCGGGAGAGGGGATAGTCGAACGCCACCGGGTCTTCCGGCCGGACCGCCCGGAGGGCGGCCGTGATCTCCTCGGCCATGCGCCAGTCCCGGGTCCTGCGCCGGGTCAGCCCGATCCACTCCCCCATCCTCGCGATGTGCGTGTCGAGGGGGATGACGAGCTCCTTCGGGGTCACGGCCTTCCACAATCCGAGGTCCACTCCGTCCGTCTCCCGGACCACCCACCGCAGGAACAGGTTGTGCCGTTTGCAGGCGGAGCCGCGCTCGGGACGAGGGAAGAGGAAATCGCGCTGGCGCGGAAGGGCGCCTCCCCACCGTGCCCGGAACCATGCAAGAAAACGGGAGAGGTCGGCCCGCAGCTCCGGCGGCCCTCCTCCCCTCCCGTCGAGGTAGAGCCGCTCGAGCGCGCATTTCCCACCAGCGTCCGTAGCGAGGCGGTGGAGACGGGCGTGGCTACAAGGCGTCGCGACCGAGGGCCCCGGAGGCGCACTTGAAAGTGCGTCGAGGAGCCCGACCGAGCGCAACGCAGTAGACATGCCCGT
>JBFLWB010000064.1 GCA_040758155.1 Thermodesulfobacteriota bacterium | reverse complement strand
ATGGCGGAGGACCTGACGGAATATTACGAGGGGCAGGGGATCCGCGTCCGGTACCTCCACTCCGACATCGACACCATCGAGCGGGTCAACATCCTGCGGGACCTTCGGCTGGGCAAGTTCGACGCCCTCGTGGGGATCAATCTGCTGCGGGAGGGGCTCGACCTGCCGGAAGTCTCCCTGGTGGCCATCCTCGACGCCGACAAGGAGGGGTTCCTCCGGTCCGCGCGCTCGCTGGTCCAGACCTTCGGGCGGGCGGCGCGCAATGTTTCGGGAAAGGTCCTTCTGTACGCCGACACGGAGACCGGATCGATGCGCGAAGCGATCGCGGAGACCGGCCGGCGCAGGGTAAAGCAGCTCGCGTACAACCGGGAGCACGGGATCACGCCGGAGACCGTCCGGAAGAACATCCAGGAACCGATCGGGCATGCGTGCGAGGCGGACTACGTCTCCGTCCCGGCCGCGGAGGAGTGGGACCTCCCGTCCCGGGAGGAGCTGCTGAAGCTGCGGAAGAAGCTGCGGAAGGACATGGAGCGCGCCGCGAAGAAACTCGATTTCGAGCGGGCGGCGGAGCTGCGCGACCGGCTGCTCGCGTTGGAGAAGGTGGAGCTTGCCGCCGGCTGAGGAATCCCATCCCCTTTCCGACTGGAAGATCTTCCCGCGTTCGCCGGGCGTCTACATCATGGGCGACGGCAAGGGGAGGGTGCTTTACGTCGGCAAGGCGAAGGACCTTCGGGCCCGCCTGCGCAACTACGCCGTCCCCGGCGGAGACGGCCGGCCGACCATCCCCCATCTTCTGGCCCGGGCGCGCGACGTCCGCTGCATCGTCACTGCGACGGAGAAGGAAGCGCTGCTGCTCGAGAACACGCTCATCAAGCGGCACCGCCCCCCTTTCAACATCTTCTTCCGCGACGACAAGGAATACCTGCTGCTGCGGATCGACCCGAACGAGGAGTTCCCCCGGCCGGAGCTGGTCCGGCGGGCGGCGCGGGACGGGGCGTCCTATTTCGGCCCGTACTCATCGGCGAAGGGGATCCGCGAGACGCTCCGGGAGCTGCTGCGCCTGTTCCCGCTGTGCTCCTGTTCGCGGAAGAAGTTTGCCTCGCGGCGCCGTCCGTGCCTCAACTACCAGATGGGGCGGTGCCTCGGCGCCTGCGCGGGGATGATCTCCCGCGAGCGGTACCTGCCCGTGGTCGAGGGCGCGATCCGCTTCCTCCGGGGCGAATACCGCGGGCTGCTCGCAGGATGGAAGGCCGAGATGGGAGAGCTCTCGCGAAAGATGCGGTACGAAGAGGCGGCGAGGCTGCGCGACCGGATCGCGGTCGTCTCCCGGACGCTCACCCGGCAGCGGGTCGTCCGCGCGGTCGAAGGGGACGTGGACGCCCTCGGGTGGATGCGGGAGGATTCGGCGGCGACGGTCGCTGCCCTGTACCTCCGCGGCGGCCGGCTCACGGACGCCCACCAGCGCCATTTCCGGTGGGAAGGGCCGGAGGACGAGGCGATGTCGTCCTTCCTCCTCCAGCACTACGCCGAAGGCGCCTATTTCCCCCGCGAGATCCTCCTCCCGTTCCCCCTCCCGGACCGGGCCTCGCTGGCGGCGATCCTTTCGGAGCGGGCGGGGCGCACGGTTCTCCTCCGCTCGCCGGAGAAGGGGGAGCGGCTCCGCCTTGTGGAGCTTGCCCGCAGGAACGCCGAGGAAAGCGCGCGGATGCGGAAGGAAAGGGAGCAAGCCTACGGGCTGCTCGCGGAGCGGATGGCGTCGCTCTTCTCCCTGCCTTCCCCTCCGTCGCGGATCGAAGGGTACGACATCTCCAACCTGTCGGGGACGGAGCCGACGGGTTCGATGGTCGCCTTCGTCGGCGGAAAGCCCGCGAAGAAATGGTACCGGAAGTTCTCGATCCGCGGGGTCGCCGGGCCGGACGATTTCGCGATGATGGAGGAACTCGTTCGCCGCCGGTTCGGGCACGACGAGGATTTCGGCGGGATGCCCGACCTCGTGGTGATCGACGGCGGGAAAGGGCAGCTATCCTCCGCGGAAGCCGCGCTGCGATCCGCCGGGAGGGAAACGGTTCCCGTGATCTCCCTGGCCAAGGAGCGTGTCCGGGGAGGAGAGAAGGTCTTCCGCGAGCGGGTATTCCTACCCGGGAGGAAGAATCCCCTACACCTGCCGACGGGCGACCCGGTGCTCCACCTGCTGATGCGGGTCCGGGACGAGGCCCACCGCTTCGCCGTGACATTCCACCGCAAACGCCGCACCCGCGCGGCGTTCGGCGGCTGAACTGCTACGAAGCCTTCCTCTCCGAGATCAGTCGCTTCAGCACATCGTTGATCCGCGTTTGCCATCCTCTTCCAGTGGCTTTGAAATGTTCCAATACCCGCTGGTCCAGCCGGATCGTCACCTTTGCCTTAACGGGCGATCGCTGAGGCCCCCGCTGTCCCTGCCGGCGCTTGCGGATCGTTTCCACCAATTCCGGTGGTAAAACCTCGAGAGCATTTCCGGATCTGCGGAAATCCTCGACGGTCCACTCCGGGTTAAGGATGTCGGTCTTTTCCGGCTTCGGTCGTTTCTTCATACAACCTCTTTTCTCTTCGATTCGCCTTTCGGAGACGGATGACCCGGATACCGTCTTGCCGAGGCGTAATGACCATTGCGTGCAACCTCTCCATGATCATGCCAATCGCCCGATACCTTCTCTCACCGTAATTTCGACGTGTGTCTTCGATGACCCTGGCCGTTTCCCACTCGAAAACATCGGCCGATTCGAAAGAGATCCCGCGCTCGGCAATGTTCCGTTCGTTCTTGAGGGGATCGAACTCAATTCTCAAATTATATTGTACCTACAATAAAATGTTTTCGTCAACGCGTTTCATAACCGCAAGCAACGTGCCGAGCCCATGGAACGGGAATTGCCGTGAGGTCCCCGCATGGACCATCCGTTCCGAGGGCAGGGGGGCCTCTTCCTCCTGCTCCTTGCGTATCTCGCCGGCTTCTTCCTCGCTCTGGCCGCAGGGCCGGCCGGTGG
>JBFLWB010000063.1 GCA_040758155.1 Thermodesulfobacteriota bacterium | reverse complement strand
CCCTGGCGGAAGCGGCCGGCTACCCGGTGACCGCCGTGCCCGGCGAGGCGGCGAACATCAAGATCACCCTCCCCGAGGATATGAGGATGGCGGCGGGACTCCTGGACGAGGAGCCCGACCTCCGCGTCGGGATGGGCGGGGACGCCCACCGGCTGGAGGACGGCCGCCCGCTGTGGCTGGGGGGGATCCGGGTGGACCACCCGAAGGGGCTCCTCGGGCATTCCGACGGCGACGTCCTCCTGCACGCGCTGGCCGACGCGATCTACGGCGCCATCACCGACCGGGACATCGGCTTCCACTTCCCGCCGGGGAAGGAGGAGACCCGCGGCATCTCCAGCCGCGCCATCCTCGCCCACGCCCGCTCCCGGATGGCGGAGAAGGGATTCTGCGTCCTCGGGATCGACGCCGTGGTAATGTGCGAGGAGCCGCGGATCGCCCCGCTGGCGGACGCGATGCGGGAGGCGATCGCCGGGATCCTGTCCGTGCCGCCGGAGCGGGTAAGCGTGAAGGGGAAGACCACGGAGGGGATGGGATTCGAGGGGCGCGGCGAGGGGATCTCCGCGTGGGCGGTCGCGCTGCTGCGGGGAGCGAGGAATAAGGGAGACGGGGGATCGGCGGGATGAGCCTGACCGTGTTCAACACGATGGGGAACCGGAAGGAACCGTTCGTCCCGCGCGAGCCGGGCAGGGTGGGGATGTACGTGTGCGGCGTCACGGTGTACGACCTCTGCCACATCGGGCACGCCCGCGCGAACGTGGCGTTCGACATCATCGTCCGGTACCTGCGCCATGCGGGATACGACGTGACCTATGTCCGGAACTTCACCGACATCGACGACAAGATCCTGAAGCGGGCCCGGGAGGAGGGGAGCGACTACCTCGCGGTGTCCACGAAATACATCAAGGCGTTCCACGAGGACTTCGACCGCATGGGGCTGCTGCGCCCCGACGCCGAGCCGAAGGCGACGGAGCACATCCCGGAGATCGTCGCCCTGGTGGCCGACCTCGTGAGGCAGGGGAAGGCGTACGCGGTCGACGGGGACGTCTACTACTCCGTGAAGGGGTTCCCCGAGTACGGGAAGCTGTCGGGGAAGAACGTCGAGGACCTGTTGTCGGGCGCGCGCGTCGACGTGGACGAGCGGAAGGCCGACCCGCTCGACTTCGCGCTCTGGAAGGCGTCGAAGCCCGGCGAGCCCGCGTGGGACAGCCCGTGGGGGCCCGGCCGCCCCGGGTGGCACATCGAGTGCTCCGCCATGTCGATGAAGCACCTGGGGGAGACGTTCGATATCCACGGCGGCGGGAAGGACCTCGTGTTCCCCCACCACGAGAACGAGATCGCCCAGTCGGAGGCCTCCACCGGGAAGCCGTTCGCGCGGTACTGGCTCCACAACGGGTTCGTCAACATCGACAACGAGAAGATGAGCAAGTCGCTGGGGAACTTCTTCACCCTGCGCGAGGTCCTGGGCACGGTGAAGCCCGAGGTGCTCCGCTTCTTCTTCGCCTCGAGCCACTACCGCAGCCCGATCGACTACTCCGACCAGAGCCTCGCCGAGGCGAAGGCGGGGCTCGACCGGCTTTACCGCGTCAAGGAGAAGGCGGAAGGGTGCCGCGCGGCGGGCGCATCGCCCACCGCGGTCCCGGCGGGGGAGGAATTCGCGCCGCTGGCGGAGGCGCCGAGGCGGTTCTCCGAGGCGATGGACGACGACTTCAACACCGCGGCGGCGCTGGGCCGCCTCTTCGACGCCGTCCGCGCGCTGAACCGGCTGGCGCCCGCGGACCCGGCGTCGGAGCCGGAGCGCGCCGGGGCGTTCCTCGCCGGGTACGCGGGCGTTGAACCGTTGTTCGCCGTCCTCGGCCTGCTGACGTCGCCGTCGGCCGCGTATTTCCAGGAGGGCGGGGGCCGCATGCCGGAAGGCGAGATCCTCGCGCGGATCGAGGCCCGGCGGGCCGCCCGCGCATCGAAGAACTTCGCCGAGGCCGACCGGATCCGGAAGGAGCTTGACGCTTCCGGTGTCCTCCTCGAGGACGGGAAAGGCGGCACAACATGGAAATACAGGGAATGAGCGGGGGCGCGGTTCCGTGATGAAGATCCTCGTCGCCTCGGATGCCGCGGAGGTCCGCAAGACTCTCGGGAGGGCCCTCCAGGCGGGAGACCACGACTGCATTTTCGCCGACAAGGGCGGCAACGTCATCGAGCAGGTCTACAAGGAGTTCCCCGACGTCATCATCCTGGACACGCAGTTCACCGATCGGGGCGGGCTGGATCTGCTTGCGCTCCTCAAGGACGCTCCTTCGACGCGCGACATCCCGGTACTGCTCTCGCCGCCGAGGCGGCGACTGGGGCAGATGTCAAAGGGATACGGGATGGGCGCGTTCGACTACCTCCATCGTCCGTACCTGGATGAAGAGATCCTGGCGAAGATGGATATAATCGCCACGACAGCCGAACGGGTCCGGGACATGGAAAACAAGCTTCGGCAGGACGCCCTGACGGGAGTGCTCAACCGGCGGACCTTCATGGAACGGTTCAACGAGGAGATCGACTGGGCTTCCAGGTACCGGGAGCCGCTGTCGTTCATGATCCTCGATATCGACCATTTCAAGAAGGTCAACGACACGTACGGCCACATGAGCGGCGACGAGGTCCTCCGCCAGGTGGCGCAGACCACCGCGGACAACGCCGGGAACGATGCGGTCGTCGGGCGATTCGGAGGCGAGGAGTTCGTCGTCCTGGCTTCGAACCGCCCGCTTCCGGAAGCCGTGGAGCTGGCGGAGCGGATCCGGAGCGCCGTCCAGAGCCGCCGGTTCGTCTGCGCCGGCCCCGACACGCTGGCCAACCTGTCGATCACCATCAGCGTCGGCGTGACCGCCTATTCCCCCGATACCGGTTCGACCATCGATTCGATGATCGCGCAGGCCGACGACGCCCTGTACGCGGCAAAGGACAGCGGCAGGAATCGGGTCGTCGCCCGCGGTCCCTTCATTCCGTCAGGGGCGGGCGAATAAGGCGCCTGCGAAGCATGCCTCCCCAACGCATTTTCAGGATGGCGGCTCCGTTCGAGCCCGCCGGGGACCAGCCCGCGGCGATCGCCGAGCTTGCGGACGGCCTGGTCCGGGGGCTCCCCCGGCAGGTGCTCCTCGGGGTCACGGGCTCGGGGAAGACCTACACGATGGCTTCCGTCATCGCCCGGATCGACCGCCCCGCGCTGATCCTCGCCCCCAACAAGACGCTCGCCGCCCAGCTCTACGCGGAGTTCAAGGAGCTGTTCCCGGAAAACGCCGTCGAGTACTTCGTCTCCTACTACGACTACTACCAGCCCGAGGCGTACGTTCCCCAGACCGATACCTTCATCGAGAAGGACTCGGCGATCAACGAGCAGATCGACAAGATGCGGCACAGCGCGACGAAGTCGGTGATGACCCGCCCCGATGTCATCGTCGTCGCATCCGTCTCCTGCATCTACGGGCTCGGCTCGCCGGAGTTCTACGGGCAGATGACCGTCCGCGTGTCCGAGGGGGCCGACTTCCCCCGCAACGCGCTGCTCCGGCGGCTGGTCGACCTCCAGTACGAGCGCAACGACGTCGACTTCCACCGGGGGACGTTCCGTGTCCGCGGGGAAGCGGTGGAGCTGTTCCCGGCGTACGAAGAGGAGAAGGTTCTCCGGATCGAGTACGACGAGGACCGGATCGAGCGGCTCCGGTACGTGGACCCGCTGCGTGGGACGCGCCTGGGGGATCTGAAGGAAACGGTCATCTTCCCGGCGAGCCACTACGTCGCCCCGGAGGACCAGGTGGAGCGCGCCGTCCGGCAGATCGGGGAGGAGCTCGAAGGGAGGCTCGCGGAGCTGGCCGCGGCGGGGAAGCTGCTGGAGGCCGAGCGGCTGAAGCAGAGGACGACCTACGACCTCGAGATGATCGCCCAGATGGGGTTCTGCTCCGGGATCGAGAACTACTCCCGCCATTTCGACGGGCGGTCGCCCGGCCAGCCGCCGTACACGCTGCTCGACTACTTCCCGAAGGACTTCGTCGCCTTCCTCGACGAGTCGCACGTGACGGTCCCCCAGCTCAACGGGATGTACAACGGCGACCGCTCCCGGAAGAGCACGCTGGTCGATTTCGGGTTCCGGCTCCCCTCCGCCCTCGACAACCGGCCGCTGCGGTTCGAGGAGTTCGACGCGCGGGTGAAGCAGGTCGTCTTCGTCTCGGCGACCCCCGCGGAGTACGAGCTGCGCGAGAGCGCCGGCGCGGTGGTGGAGCAGATCATCCGCCCGACGGGTCTGGTCGATCCCGAGGTCGAGGTGCGGCCGGCGTCGAAGCAGGTGGATGACCTCCTGGGCGAGATCCGG
>JBFLWB010000062.1 GCA_040758155.1 Thermodesulfobacteriota bacterium | reverse complement strand
CATCGCCCGCGTGTACGAGGAGGCGCGAAGCAAGGTCGGGGCGGAGAAGCACGAGAGGTCCGTGCGCGACAAGCTCGCCACCCTCACGGAGATCTACACGGTCCTGAACAACCAGGCCCAGGCGTCGCGGGCGGAGACGCTCGAGATGATCATCATCCTGCTGATCGCCATCGAGATCGTCATGGGGCTGCTGATGTGGTAACCTTGCCGTGAAACCTCCCAACCTCCCGTTATAAAAGGAGATCCAGATGAAGATCCGGACCGTGGACCAGCTCGATCTCTCCGGGAAGAGAACGCTCATCCGCGTCGATTTCAACGTGCCGATCGACAAGTCCGGAAAGGTCACCGACGATACGCGCCTGAAGGCGGCGATCCCCACGATCCGCGCGGCGACGGACAAGGGCGCGAAGACGATCCTCCTGTCGCACCTGGGACGGCCGAAGGGGAAGCCGGTCCCGGAGATGAGCCTGGCGCCCGTCGCCCCGCTGCTCTCCGACCTGCTCGGGAAGCCGGTGGCGTTCGCGGAGGACTGCGTCGGCGAGGTTGCCGCGAGGGCGGTCGCCGCCATGAAGCCCGGCGACGTGCTGCTGCTCGAGAACGTCCGCTTCCACGCAGGGGAGGAGAAGAACGATGAGGAGTTCGGGAAGAAGCTCGCGGAGCTTTGCGATGCTTACGTCAACGACGCCTTCGCCACCGCCCACCGCGGACACTCATCCAACGTGGCGATCCTGAAGTTCGTGAAGGAGCGCGCGGCGGGGCTGCTGATGAAGGACGAGATCGCCTATTTCGAGAAGGCGCTGGTCTCCCCCGCCCGCCCGCTGGCCGCCATCTTCGGGGGAGCGAAGATCTCCGGCAAGATCGAGGCGATCGACCACGTGCTCGGCAAGGTGGACAAGATCCTGATCGGGGGGGCGATGGCGAACACCTTCTTCGCCGCGCAGGGGTTCGAAGTCGGCAAGTCGCTCTACGAGGCCGGGATGATCGCGACCGCGAAGCGGGTCCTCGAGCGGGCGGCCGAGCGGAAGGTGAAGCTCTACCTGCCGGTCGACGTGGTGGCGGCGGACCGGATCGAGGCGCCCTCCTCGGTCAGGAACGTGCCGGTCCAGGAGATCCCCGACGGGATGATGGCGCTCGACATCGGGCCCGCGAGCGGCGTCCTGTTCCGGGAGGCGCTTCATGACGCGAAGACGATCGTCTGGAACGGCCCGATGGGGGTCTTCGAGTCGGCGCCTTTCGCGGGAGGCACGCAGGCCGTGATGCGGGCGCTGGCGGAGAGCGACGCGACGACGATCGTGGGAGGCGGCGACACCGACACCGCCCTGCACAAGGCGGGGCTGTTCTCCCGGATGTCGTACGTGTCGACCGGCGGCGGCGCTTTCCTCGAGCTGCTCGAGGGGAAGCGGCTGCCCGGCATCGCGGCGCTGGAAGAGGCATGAAGGGCGGAGCCGCATCCCGCATCGAGGAGCTCCGGCGGCTGATCCGCTACCATAACGACCGGTACTACCGGGACGACGCGCCGGAGATCACGGACGCGGAGTACGACGCCCTCTTCCGGGAGCTCGTCGGGCTCGAGGCGAAGCACCCGGAGGCCTTCGACCCCGACTCTCCGACGCAGCGGATCGGCGCGGAGCCCGCGGAGTCGTTCGCCACCGTCGTCCGCGACGTCCCGATGCTTTCCCTCCAGAACACCTTCTCGGAAGATGAGCTCCGGGAGTTCGACCGGCGCGTCCGGCGGTTCCTCGCCGGCCGGGGCATCCCCGAAAGCGCGCTCGACGCCGGCGGCTACGTGGCGGAGGCCAAGATCGACGGCCTCGCCGTCGAGCTCTCCTACCGGGACGGGAAGTACGTCCGCGGCTCGACCCGCGGGGACGGGACCCGCGGCGAGGACGTCACGGCCAACCTGCGCACGATCGGCGACGTGCCGCTGGCGATCCGCCCGTCCTCCGCGGTTCCTCCCCCGAGGCTCGACGTGCGGGGAGAAGCGTACATGAACAAGGAGGAGCTGGCCGCCCTGAACCGCGGGAGGCGCAGGGGCGGCGAGCCGGAGTTCGCAAATCCCCGGAACGCCGCCGCCGGTTCGGTCCGGCAGCTCGATCCGTCCGTCACGGCCAGCCGTCGCCTGCACCTGTGGGTCTACGGGACGGGGAAGGCCGAGGGGATTTCCATCGCGAGCCATTGGGAGGAGCTCGATCTCCTGGAGCGATGGGGCTTCCCCGTCAACCGGGACGGAAGCCGCCGGTGCCGGACCATCGAAGAGGTCGTCTCGTTCTACCGGGAGATCGAATCGCGGAAGGACAAGCTGCCGTACGAGGTCGACGGCATCGTGGTGAAGGTCGACGACGCGGCGCTCCAGAGGGAGCTCGGCGAGATCTCCCGCTCCCCGCGCTGGGCGGTGGCCGCGAAGTTCTCCCCGGACCGGGCCGAGACGACGGTCGAGGACATCGTCGTCTTCGTCGGCAGGACGGGAATCCTCACGCCCGTCGCGCTCCTCTCCCCCGTGGTGGTCCGGGGGGTGACCGTGCGGCGGGCCACCCTGCACAACCAGGACATGATCGACGCCAAGGATGTCCGCGTGGGCGACCGGGTCCTCGTCCAGCGCGCCGGCGACGTGATCCCCGAGGTGGTGGAGTCGCTTTCCGCGGCCCGGAACGCCCCGGGAAGGGGGCCCGCGTTCCGCATGCCCGAACGCTGCCCGGTCTGCGACGCCCCCGTGGAGCGGGTGCCCGGCGAGGCGGCGCACCGGTGCACGGGGGACGGCTGCGTGGAGAAGCGGAAACGCGCGTTGCGGCACTTCGTGGCGAAGGACGCCATGGACATCGAGGGGATGGGGACGAAGATCGTCTCCGCCCTGGTGGAAAACGGGCTGGTCACGGAGCCCGCCGATCTCTACCGTCTCGACCGGGAAACGCTGGCGGCGATGGAGCGGCTGGGGGAGAAGTCGGCGGACAACCTGGTCCGGTCGATCGAAAAAAGCCGCAGGGCCGACCTGTCGCGCTTCCTGTTCGCCCTCGGGATCCCGCACGTCGGGGAGCACCTGGCGGAGCTGCTCGCGCGCCACTTCGGCTCCCTGGAAGCGCTGCGGAGCGCCTCGGCGGACGACCTGCGGAAGATCCGCGAGGTGGGGCCGGAGGTGGCGGAATCGCTGCTGGCGTATTTCGGCTCCGCGAAGGCGTCGGAGGCCCTCGAACGGCTTCTGCGCGAGGTGACGCCGCTTCCCCCGTCCTCCCCGGCGGGGAAATTCTCCGGGAAGACGTTCCTGTTCACCGGCACGCTCTCGATGCCGCGCGCCCGGGCGCAGGAGCTGGTGCGCCGGGAGGGAGGGAACGTCGCGACGGGGATGAGCGCGAAGGTGGATTACCTCGTCGCGGGGGAGGAGGCCGGCTCGAAGCTGGACAAGGCGAGGAAACTCGGGGTGCCGGTATTGACCGAGGCGCAATTCACGGAGATGCTGGAGGGGAAGGGGTAGATGGCGATGGAGGGCATCGCGGAAGTCCATGCGATCGTCTCCGGGCGGGTCCAGGGGGTCTGGTTCCGCGCCTCGACCCAGCGGGCCGCCCGGGATGCGGGCATCTGCGGCTGGGTCCGCAACCTTCCGGACCGGAGGGTGGAGGCGGTGCTCCAGGGGAAGCGCGAGGCGGTCGAGAAGGTCCTCGAATTCCTGCGGACGGGCCCGCCGGGAGCGCAGGTGACCGACGTCGCGGTATCCTGGCGGACGCCGGGGGAGACCTACAGTGGATTCGACATCCGGTACTGAAGGCCGGCCCGCCTCCTGGTGGCGGCCGGAGGAGGACGCGGTCCGCTGCGGCCTGTGCCCCCATCGATGCCGGATCGCGCGGGGGAAGGCGGGGATCTGCGGCGTCCGGGAGAACCGGGGCGGCACGCTGTACGCCGCGACCTACGGGAAGGTCGCCGCGATCGCGATGGACCCGATCGAGAAGAAGCCGCTGTTCCACTTCCATCCGGGCTCCGAGATCCTGTCGGTGGGCTCCGTCGGCTGCAACTTCCGCTGCGAGTTCTGCCAGAACTGGCACCTGGTCCAGAAGCGGACCGCTTTGCAGGACGTGCGGATAGCGGAGCTGGTCGAGACCGCGCGGCGGCAGCGCTCGATCGGCATCGCCTACACCTACAACGAGCCGCTCATCCAGCTCGAGTTCGTCCTGGACTGCTCGAAGGCGTTCCGCGCGGCGGGGATGAAGAACGTCCTGGTGACGAACGGCTTCGTCAGCCCCGAGCCGCTGGAGGAGCTGCTCCCGCACGTGGACGCGATGAACATCGACCTGAAGTCGATGGACGCCGCCTTCTACCGCGAGGTGTGCGGGGGGGAGCTCTCCGCGGTCCTCGACACCGTCCGTACCGCGTCGAAGCGGACCCACGTGGAGCTCACCACACTGCTCTACACGGGGCGCAACGACTCGGAGGCGCAGCTTCGCGCGGTGATCGACTTCGTGGCCGCGACGGACCCGGAGATCCCGCTCCACTTCTCCCGCTATTTTCCGCAGCACCGCGCGACGGCGCCGCCGACGCCGGCCGCGCGCCTCGAATGGGCGTGGAGGACGGCCCGGGAGAAGCTTCCCTACGTCTACGTCGGGAACCTCCGCCTCCCGGGCGCGGAGGACACCGTGTGCCCGTCGTGCCGCTCGACGGTCGTCCGCAGGACCGGCTACTCCGCGGACACGCCCGGGCTCTCCGGCGACCGGTGCGTCTCCTGCGGCGCGCGCCTCCGTTTCGTGGTATAAAATTTTCGATGGAAACCGCCCGCCGGAAGGAGCTCCGCGAATCCCCCCCCGGGAACCGGGCGGCCGGCGCGCTCGCCGCCCTGGCCCTCTTCCTTTTCCTCTGCCTCCTGCCGGGCCCCCCGCCGTGCGCCGCGAAGGACGGCGGGCCGGAGTCGTCCTTCGAGGACCGCGCCGCCGCGGAGCAGCTGAGCCGTTCCAGGTACCGGAAGTTCGAAGTGGCTTCCCTGGTCATCATTTTCGCCGCCGGAGCGGGCGCCGTCTTCTGGGCGGTGCGGAGGAGGAAACCGTAACGCGATGGCCAACGCCCCGTTGAAACGGATCCTGGTGGTCGACGACGAGCCCTCCATCCTGGGGCTGCTGACCACGGTCTTCACGGAAAACGGATGGGAGGTCGCCAGCGCCGGCTCCGGCTCGGAAGGCATCGAGAAGCTGGAGCGCGGGCAGTTCGACGTCATCCTGACCGACCTCATGATGCCGGGCGAGAACGGCATCGACCTGCTGCGGGCCTCCAAGGAGATCCGACCCGACGTGGAGGTCATCCTGATGACGGGTTACGCCACCGCCGACACCGCCATCGAGGCGATGCGCAGCGGGGCGTTCCATTACCTCGTGAAGCCGCTGAAGATCGAGGAGGTGCTGAGCCTCACCGAAAAGGCCTTCACCCACCGGAACCTGCGGCGGGAAAACCGGTTCCTCCGGTCCGAGGTCCGCGCGGGGTACCAGCTCCAGTCCGTCGTCGGCGACTCCGGGGCGATCCGGCGCGTCGTCGCCTCCCTGCAGGCGATCTCGGACACCGGGGATCCCGTGCTGCTGCTCGGGGAGCGCGGCTCCGGCCGCAGTTTCCTCGCGCGCTACGTCCACTACTGCAGCGCCCGCTCGTCGGGACTGTTCGTCCCCGCCCATTGCGCCGGCATCCCGCAGGAGAAGGTGGCGGCGGACCTTTTCGGCCACGCCGCTCCTCCCGGCGAGCGATCCGCGCCGTACCGGGCGGGAAAGATCGAGATGGCGAACCACGGGACGCTCTTTCTCGCCGACCTCGAGGACGCCGGCAGGGAGCTCCTCGAGCGGCTGGGGAGCTTCCTCGAAACCAAGAAGCTGGACCAGGCCGGGACCGGGGCGGAGACCGCTCTGGATGTCCGTTTCATCGCCTCCTCCACGCTCCCGGTCGAGGAGCTCCGGCTGCGCGGCATCGTTCCCGACCGGATGGCGGCCATGCTGGAGACCGGGACCGTCCGCGTGCCGCCGCTGCGGGAACGGAAGGAGGACGTCCCGCTGCTGCTGCATCATTTCCTCGAGGAAGTGAACCACGAGAGGAAGAAGCCGCTGAAGGGATTCACTCCCGCCGCGCTCTCCGTCCTCGAGCCGTACGACTGGCCGGGGAACGTCCGCGAGCTGCTGACCCTCATCCGCGGCATCTCCTCGAAGAAGAAGCAGGGGACGATGATCGACGCGTCCGACATCCCGCCGGAGATCCTTTACCGCCCGATGCGGCGGAAGGACGGCCCGGACGCGACCTGAAGGATCACGGAGGGACAGGATGAAGGCGGCGTTCATACGGGAGCACGGCGGCCCGGAAAAGGTCGAGTTCGGAGATCTGCCGGATCCCGCCCCCGGGCCGGGAACGGTGCGCGTGAAAGTGCGGGCGGCCGCGTTGAACCACCTCGACATTTTCGTGCGCAACGGCATCCCGGGGATCGCGCCGGCGATGCCGCACGTGCTGGGCGCCGACGGCGCGGGGACGGTCGAGTCGGCGGGGCCGGGAGTGGCCTCACTGAAGGCCGGGGACGAAGTCGTCCTGAATCCGGGGGTGAGCTGCGGGAGCTGCGAGTATTGCCGGGACGGGGAGCACTCCCTGTGCGTCTCGTTCGGGCTCGTCGGGGAGCACCTGCCGGGGACCTTCGCGGAGTACGTCGTCGTCCCGGCGGAGAACGCCTTCCCCAAGCCGCCCGCCCTCTCCTGGGAGGAGGCGGCGGCGTTCCCGCTGACCTTCGTCACGGCGTGGCGGATGCTGGTCGGCAAGGCGCGCGTCCTCCCCGGCGAGACGCTGCTGATCGTCGGCATCGGCGGCGGCGTGGCGGTGGCCGCCCTCCAGATCGCGAAGCTTTTGGGCATGAAGGTGTTCGTCACCTCGGGCAGCCCGGAGAAGCTGGCGCGCGCCGAGGCGATGGGGGCCGCCGCGGGGATCGACCACTCCAAGGCCGATTATTCCAGGGAGATCCGGAAGCTCACCGGCAAGCGGGGCGTCGACGTCGTCCTCGATTCCGTCGGGAAGGCCACGTGGAAGCAGTCGATCGCCTCCGCGGCGCGCGGGGGACGGCTGATCACCTGCGGCGCCACCACCGGCTCCGATCCGCAGACCGACCTGGCGCGCATCTTCTGGAACCAGCTCACCGTCTACGGCTCCACGATGGGAAGCCGCGGGGAGTTCGCGGCGATGCTGAAGATCTTCGAGGAGGGGAAGGTGCGGCCGGTGGTCGACGCGGCGTTTCCCCTTTCCCGCGCCCGGGACGCCATGGAATCGCTCGAAGGGAAGCGGCAGTTCGGGAAGATCGTCCTGCGCATCGATTGACGGAAACAACCAACAGGAAAGGAGACGCCGCAATGATCACGTTCGAATACCGGTTCGACATCCTCCCCGGGAAGATGGCCGAATACGATCGGTACGTCCGGGGGGCGGGCAAGGACATCTGGCTGAAATACAAGGGGGTGAGGGCGGTCCGGAAGTTCCGGAGCATGATGGGCGGCGAGTCGCCGCAGCGCGTGATCCAGGTGGACCTCGAGTCGCTGGCCGCGCTCGAGAAGATCATGACCGACCCGGGATTCCGCAAGGCGAAAGAGCGGTTCCACGGCCTGGTGACCAACGTCACCGACTCCCTGCTCATAGCCCAGTAACGGGCGCCCCGCACGGCTCCGGGGGCGCTGCGGATTACCTTGCGCGCCTCCGGAGGATCTCTTCGTAGACTTCCTTCTTCGAGAGCCCGGTCCGCTCCGCGATCTCCCGCGCCAGGTCCCGGGAGGATGCGGACGCCGCGCCTTCCTCGTCCAGCGCCTCGTCCACCGCCTCCTCCACGGAAGGTCCCGCCCCCTTCGGCGCGCCGGCGATCACGACGGTGATCTCCCCCGGGACGCTTTCGCGCCCGGAGAGCTCCGCGCGGAGCTCGGGCAGCGTCCCGCGCAGCACCTCCTCGTGCACCTTCGTCAGCTCCCGGACGACGCAGGCGCGGCGGGGACCGAGCGCCTCCGCGGCGTCCGCGAGGAACGCCGCGATCCGCTGGGGCGACTCGTAGAAGATCAGCGTCCGCGGATCGCCCGACATGGCGGCCAGCGCCTTCCGGCGGCGGACCTGCCGGTTGGGGAGGAATCCTTCGAAGGCGAAGCGGTCGGTGGGGAGGCCGGAGACAACGAGCGCGGAGACCAGCGCCGACGGCCCCGGGACCACCTCGACCGGCAGCCCTTCCGCCACGGCATCGCGCACAAGCTCGTACCCCGGGTCGGAGATGCCCGGCGTCCCCGCGTCGGACACCAGCGCCACGCTCTGCCCCTCCCTCAGGCGTTTCAGCAGCCCGGGTCCCGCCTGCAGCTTGTTGAAATCGTGGAAGGAGGTCATCGGCGTGCGGATGCCGTAGCGGTTCAAAAGCTTCACGGTCCGCCGCGTGTCCTCGCAGGCGATCAGCGGCACCTCGCGCAGGACCCGCAGCGCGCGGTGGGTGACGTCCTCGAGGTTCCCCAGCGGCGTCGCGACGATGTACAGAGTCCCGGCGCTCATGCGTGCGGCCCCCCGGTGCGGGCGGTCACAACTTCCGATTGTCAATCACCCGCTTGGCTTTGCCTTCGAACCGCTGAAGCGTCTTCTTCTCGACGAGCTTCACCTCGACGGTGATCCCCAGCTCCTGGGCGAGCCGCTTCCTGATCTTCTCCACCATGCTCCTCTGGAGCTTCATCTGATCGAAAAAGATCGACTCGTCGGCCTCCACCAGCACGGTCGCCTCGTCCATCGCCCCCTTCCGGTCGATGACGATCTGGTAGTGCGGCTCCGTCCCCTCGATCTCGAACAGGACATGCTCGATCTGGAGCGGATAGACGTTGACGCCCCGGATGATGAGCATGTCGTCGGTGCGCCCCGTCACGCGCCGCATCCGGCGCCCCGTCCGCCCGCAGGGGCAGTCGCCCGGCAGCAGGCGGGTCAGGTCCCGCGTCCGGTACCGGATCATCGGGAACGCCTCCTTGGTCAGCGAGGTGATCACGAGCTCTCCCTCCTCGCCGGGCGAAACGGGTTTGAGCGTCTCCGGATCGACCACCTCGACCAGGAAGTGGTCCTCGTTGATGTGAAGGCCGTTGCGCTCGAGGCACTCCCCCGAGATCCCGGGGCCCATTACCTCGGAGAGCCCGTAGTTGTCGGTGGCGACGATCCCCAGCTTCGCCTCGATCTCCCTGCGCATCGCGTCGGACCACGGCTCCGAGCCGAACAGCCCGTACTTGAGCGACAGCGCGGAGACGGGGATCCCCTTCTCCTGGAGCGTCTCGCCGATCAGCATCGCGTAGGAGGGGGTGCCCACCAGCGCGGTCGTCTTGAAGTCCTTCATGATCTGGATCTGCCGCGCCGTGTTCCCGCTGGAGGCGGGGATCACCGACGCGCCGATCCGCTCCGCGCCGTAATGCAGCCCGAAGGCGCCGGTGAACAGCCCGTACCCGAAGGCGATCTGGATGACGTCGTCCTTCGTCACCCCGGCCTCGGTGATGATCCGCGCCACCAGGTTGCTCCAAGTCTTGATGTCGTTGCGCGTGTACCCCACGACGGTGGCCGTGCCGGTCGTGCCGGAAGACGCGTGGACGCGCACCACCTCGCGCATCGGGACGGCGAACAGCCCGTACGGGTAGTTGTCCCGCAGATCGGCCTTCTCGGTGAAGGGCAGGCGCGACACGTCGGCAAGCGACTGGATGTCCTCGGGCGCGATCCCCATCGCGTCGAACTTCTTCCGGTAGAACGGCACGTTCTCGTAGACCCGGTTCAGCGTAGACTGGAGCCGCTCGAGCTGGAGCTGCTCCAGCTCCTCGCGGTCCATGCACTCCTTCTCGGGCTCCCAGTACATGGCTACCCTCCTTCCCGTTCCCGGCCCAGGTACGCCCGCTGGACGTCCCGGTTCGACAGCAGCTCCTCGGAGGTCCCCTGCAGCACCACCCTCCCAGTCTCCAGCACGTATCCCCGGTCGGCGATGGAGAGCGCGCCCCGGGCGTTCTGCTCGACGAGCAGGATCGTCATCCCCCGCTCCTTCCGCAGCTTCGCGATGTGGCCGAAGATCTCCTTGACGACCTTGGGCGCCAGCCCCATCGACGGCTCGTCCAGCAGCAGCACTTTCGGGGAGGACAACAGCGCCCGCCCGATCGCCAGCATCTGCTGCTCCCCTCCGGAGAGCGTCCCCGCCTGCTGCTTCCTCCGCCCCGCCAGGGCGGGGAAGAGCGCGAAGACCGCCTCGATCTCCTCCCGGATCGCCGCCCGGTTCCGCAGGTGGAACCGGTGGTACGCCCCGAGGAGCAGGTTGTCCTCCACCGTCAGCGGCTTGAAGACGTGCCGCCCTTCCGGCACGTGCGCGATCCCTTCCCGGACGATCCGGTCCGGGCGCTCCCGCGTGATCTCCTTCCCGTCGAGCGAGACCTCTCCCGAAGCGGAGCGAACGACGCCCGAGACGGCGGAGAGCAGCGTCGTCTTCCCGGCGCCGTTGGCCCCGATGAGCGCCACGATCTCCTTCGCCTTCACGTGGAGCGACGCCGACCGCAGCGCGTGGATCATCCCGTAGTACACCTGGAGGTTCCTCACCTTCAGCATGCTACTCCTCCCCCAGGTAGGCGGCGATCACCGCGGGGTCCTTCTGGATCTCCGAGGGGGTCCCGCCGGCGATGACCTCCCCGTAGTTCAGCACCAGGATCCGGTCCGAGATCCGCATCACCAGGTCCATGTCGTGCTCGACCATGACGACCGTGATCCCGCGCTCGACGATCTTCCGGATCAGCTCGCCGAGCGCCGCCGTCTCCTTCATGTTCAGCCCCGCCGCGGGCTCGTCGAGCAGCAGGATCCGCGGCTCCGCAGCCAGCGCCCGCGCTATCTCGAGGAGCCGCTGCGACCCGAACGGGAGCTGCCCGGCCGGGAGCTCCCGATGGGCCGAAAGCCCGACGAAATCGAGGCACGCCTCCGCGCGCTCCCGCACCTCCCGCTCCTCGCGGAAGAAGCGGCGCGTGCGCAGGAAGAAATCCTTCGGGCCGTACCGGACCAGGAGGTGGCTCCCCGTCAGCACGTTCTCGAGGACCGTCATGTTGGTGAAGATCTCCAGGTTCTGGAAGGTCCGCACGATCCCGTGCCGGGCGATTTCGTGGGGCGGCAGCCCCGAGATCGCGCTCCCGTCGAGCCGGATCTCGCCGGCGTCCATCCGGTAGAAGCCGGTGATCACGTTGAACAGGGAGGTCTTCCCGGCGCCGTTGGGGCCGATGATCGCCTGGAGGGAGCCGCGCCGGACGTGGAACGCGACGCCGGACAGCGCGACCACGCCTCCGAAGCGCAGGGTGATCCCGTCCCCGTGGAAGAACGCGTCCTTGTGCGCCGACCCGGTCACCGCCCGCCGCCCTTTCCGGCGCCCGCGCCATGCGTCCCCCGCCGGACCAGCCCCGCCGCGGCATCCCATCCCTTCCGCGCGCCGTCGGCCAGCCCGCCGGGCAGGAACATCATGCAGAGGATCAGGATCGCCCCGTACACCAGGATGTCGAAGTTCTCGATGGCCCGCAGCGCCTCCGGCAGGAAGGTGAGGAAGAGCGCTCCGAGGACCGCCCCCCAGATGGACGCCATCCCGCCGAGGACCACCATGGTTACGAGCTGGACGGAGGTGTGGAATCCGAAGGAGCCGGGGGAGACGAAGGTGACGTAATGGGCGTACAGGACGCCCGCCACGGCGGCGTAGAACGCCGAGAGGACGAAGACGAAGATCTTGTAGCGGTTCGTGTCCACTCCGAGCACGGCGGCGGCGGTCTCGCTGGTGTGGATCGCCCGCAGCGCCCGCCCCATGCGCGACCGGACGAGGTTCTGGGACAGGACGAGCAGGAGGAGCACGGCCCCCCAGACCACGTAGTAATACTCGCGATCGGAGGAGAATACCTTCCCCGCGAAGGAGAGTTTGGGGATGCCGGTGAAGCCGGAGGGCCCTCCCGTCAGCGACGTCGCCTCGTTGAAGACGATGTAGACGATGATCCCGAACCCGAGCGTGCCCATCGCGAGGTAGTTCCCGCGCAGCTTCAGGGTGGGCACCGCGATGAGCCAGGCGACCGCCGTGGAAAGGGCCAGAGCCACGGCGATCCCGGCCGGCACCGGCCACTGGTGCGTGCCGGTCAGGATGCCGGTCGTGTAGGCGGCGAGGCCGTAGAAGGCCGCGTGCCCCAGCGACACCTGGCCGGCGTACCCCATCAGCAGGTTCAGGCCGATCACGAGGATCGTGTGGAACCCGCCGACGATCAGCACTGTGAGGTAGTAATCGTTCGGAAGCGCGAACGGCACGAGGGCCGCCGCGACCGCGAAGGCGAGTACCCCCGCGTTATGGCCTCCCCGGAAGCCCATGTCCTCAGACCCGTTCCGCCCGGGAGGCGCCGAACAGTCCCGAGGGACGCACGAAGAGCAGGCCGAGCAGGATCACGAAGGCCACCGCGTCCTTGTACCCGGAGGAGACCAGCCCGGCGCCGAGCGATTCGAGGACCCCTAAGATCACCCCGCCGACCACTGCCCCGAACGGGTTCCCCAGCCCGCCCAGGATGCACGCCGCGAACCCCTTCACCCCCAGCAGGATCCCGACGTCGTACGCCGTGAGGGTGATCGGCGCCAGGATCACCCCTCCCAGCGCGCCGACCAGGGCGGAGAAGGCGAAGGAGAGGGTCACCATGGAATCGACGTGGATCCCCATCAGCGACGCCGCCTTCCGGTCGCAGGCGCAGGCGAGCATCGCCTTCCCCGACAGCGTGCGCTCGAAGAAGACCTTCATCCCCGCCACGGTGAGCAGCGTGATACCGACGACCCAGAGGGTCTGCGGAAGGACCGTGGCCCCGCCGATCTCGATCGGGCCGCCGGGGGAGAACGCGGGCAGGGAAAAGGTGTCCTTACCGAACAGGAGCATCGCCCCGCCGCGCAGGAGGATCGACATTCCGATGGTGATGATGATCAGGGTGAGCGTGGAGCGCCCCCGCATGGGGCGTATGGTGACCCGGTCCACAAGCACCCCGACGGCGGTGACGATGAGGACGGCGAGCGGCACGGCGAGGGGAAGCGGAACCCCTCCCCACCGGAGGGCGAACACCGCCAGCATGCCTCCCAGCATCACGAACTCGCCCTGGGCGAAGTTGATGATTTCGGTGGTGTTGTAGATGACCGTGAACCCGAGGGCGGTCAGCCCGTACGTGGCGCCGACCGTCACCCCCGAGATCACGTATTGCAGCAGCGCGGATGCGGCGGTCATTCCTACTTCAGCATCTCCCAGTCGCCCTTGGTGATGCGCACCATCACGAACGCCTCTTCCGTCAGGCCGTTATGGTCCTTCTCCGAGAAATTGAACTCCCCGGTGGTTGCGTTGTACCCCTTGATCTTTTCCAGGGCGTCCCGGATCGCCGCCGGCTCTGCGGACTTCGCGGTCTGGATCGCCTGGACCAGCAGCATGATCGCGTCGTAGGCGTACCCGCCGAAGGTGGAGACCGGCTGCTTGAACTTCGTCTCGTAGTCCTTGATGTACCCGGCCAGGATCTTCTTCTGCGGATGGCCCGCTGGCACCTGCGGCTCGGATATCAGCCGGCCCGCCGGCAGCAGGATCCCTTCCGCGTTCGCCGCCCCGGCCAGCTCGATGAACTTCGGCGAGGCGACGCCGTGGCTCATGTAGAGGGGCGTCTTGATGCCGAGCTGCACACGGTTCCGCGCGATGACCGCCGGCCCGGGATTGGTACCCCAGCAGACGATCGCCTGGGCGTCGGTCCCCTTGATCTTCGTGAGCTGAGCCGTCATGTCGGTGTCCTTGGGGCCGTACACCTCGTCGGCGACGATGGCGATCCCGGCGTCCGCGGCCAACGCCTTCAGCTCTTCCCGGCCGGCCGCGCCGAAGGCGTCCGACGCGGTGATGATGGCGACCTTTTTAATCCCGTTCTTGGCCGCGTACTGGTAGATCCGCTTCACCGCCAGCTCGTCGCTCTGCGGCGTCTTGAAGACCCACTTCTTCACCGGGTCGACGATCTTCTTCGCCGCCGCGCACGACACCAGC
The DNA here is from genome assembly GCA_040758155.1 of Thermodesulfobacteriota bacterium. Classification (NCBI taxonomy): domain Bacteria; kingdom Pseudomonadati; phylum Thermodesulfobacteriota; species Thermodesulfobacteriota bacterium. The sequence continues at coordinate 1,052 of JBFLWB010000062.1, read as the reverse complement.
GGAATCTTCGCCTCCTCGATCTTCGGCACGATCGCCAGGGTGCTCCCCGAGGTGCTGGGGCCGACGACCGCGACGACGCGGTCCTTCTTGAGGAGCCGGTCCACCGCGGTGACCGCCTTCGTCGCGTCGGTCTCGTCGTCGTAGACGACGATTTCAACTGGGCGCCCGAGGACGCCGCCGCCCTTGTTGATGGATTCCTCGAGCATCTTCACGGTGTTGCGTTCCGGCTCGCCCAGGAAGGACGCCGGGCCCGTCACCGAGAAGATCGCCCCGATCCGGATCGGTTCCGCCGCGGCCCCCGTGGCCGCCGCGCCGGCAAGTACGGCAAGGGCGATCAGGCACGCGATCGCTTTGCTATGCATGTCTTCCTCCTTGGTTTCGAAAGGTGATCCCTATTTCTGCATCTCCCAGTCGCCCTTGACGATCTTCACCATCACGAAGCCCTCTTCCGTGAGCCCCGCGTGGTCTTCGGGCGAGAAGTTGAACTCTCCCGCCGTCCCCTGGTACCCCTTCACCTTCTCCAGGGCGTCGCGGATCGCCGCCGGCTCCACGGACTTCGCCTGCGTGATCGCGATCTCGAGGACGCGCATCGCATCGTACGCGTGTCCGCCGAAGGTGGAGACCGGCTGCTTGAACTTCGACTCGTACTCCTTGATGTAGCTCGAGATGACCTTCTTCTGCGGGTGGCTCGCCGGCACCTGCGGCTCGACGATGAGCCGCGCCGCCGGGAGCAGGATCCCCTCCGCGTTCTCGGCCCCCGCCAGCTCGATGAACTTCTTCGAGGCGACGCCGGAGCTCATGTAGAGAGGCGTCTTGATGCCGAGCTGCACACGGTTCCGCGCGATGACCGCCGGCCCGGGATTGGTCCCCCAGCATACGATCGCCTGTGCGTCGGTCCCCTTGATCTTCGTGAGCTGAGCCGTCATGTCGGTGTCCTTGGGGCCGTACACCTCGTCGGCCACCAGGGTGATCCCCATCTGCGGAGCGAGCTCCTTGATGTCCTCCCGCCCGCCGGCGCCATACCCGTCCGAGGCGGTCAGGATCGCTATCCG
>JBFLWB010000061.1 GCA_040758155.1 Thermodesulfobacteriota bacterium | reverse complement strand
CGGTCCCCAGGATCCCGTTCATCGGCGTGCGGATCTCGTGGCTCATGTTCGCCAGGAATTGGGACTTCGACCGGTTGGCCTCCTCGGCCGCCTCCTTCGCGGCGTGGAGCCGCGACAGCGCTTCCCTCAGCTCGAGCGTCCTCAGCTCGACCGCCCGGTCCCGCTCCTGCACCTGGTCGAGGATGCTGTTGAAGCCGTCGAAGAGGTAGCCCAGCTCGTCGTCGGCCTGCTTCGCCCCGCGGACGGAGTAATCCTTTTTCTCCAGGACGGCGTTCATCGTCCCCGCCAGCTTCTCGATCGGGCGGGAGAGGACCCGCGCCAGGTACCGCGAAAGGACGAACGCCAGCAGGCAGGCGGCCGCCAGGATGCCGATCATGATCGTGGCGGACCATTTCATCACCTGGCGGAACTTCTCCATGGAGGAGCGGATCACGATCGTCCCGACGACCCGCCCGTCCTCTTCCACGTCCTCGACGACGGCGAGCGTCCGGCCCAGCGGCAATAACCCTTTCGCCTCGAACCGGATCGCCGCGACCAGGTCGGGGTCCGCCCACGTGGGATCGGCCGGGTCCTCGATGCCCGTCAGGGGGCAGGGCTTCCCCGGCTCCCCGGGACGGAAGTACCGGCCCAGGATCCGAAGGTTGGAGTCGACGACGCAGGCGGAGAGGATGTCCTCCCGCGCCTCCAGGGATCTCAGGGCTTCGTCGATCGCCGCCTTGTCCTCGAACAGCACCCCCGCGACGGACGCTTTGCCGACGACCTCCGCGATGGAGGACAGATCTTCCCGGACCGCCCCCCGGAAGTAGACCGTCCAAACGATCGAGATGGCGAGGAAGACGCCGACCAGGACGGCTGCCGCGGAGAACATGAACGCCGCGGTCAGCTTGTTCTTGATGGAGGATTCCCGGAAGCGACGCATCGTTCCCCTCCTACCTTCCTTCGTCGCGGTGGACGGCGGCCGCCAGGGAGAGCAGCTTCGAGCTGACCGTCAGCCCCGCCCGCCGCGCCGCGTCCACGTTGATCTCGAAGCCGACCCGGTCCCCGCGCATGACCAGCCCGATGACGCCTCCGCGGGCCGCGAACCGATCCATGTCGCCCACGGTCAGGATGTTCCGGGCGTGCGCGCCCTGGAGGATCGCCGGCAGGCGCGACTCCTCGGAGGACGAGACGAACGCCATCCGGCACGATCTCAGGGATTCCAGCGTTTCCACGTTCCGCACGACGATCGGCCTTCCCCGGACGGTCTTCCGCTCCAGCAAGGCAAGCGCGTCCCCGAAGGGATTTTCCCCCACCACGCCGATGACGAACGGCTCTTCGGCATCCCGAGAGGGGACGCTCCAGTTCCAGGTCACGAACTTCGTGAAATTGTACAGGAAGGCGGCCTTGACTTCGTACTCGTGGATCGGCGTGTGATGTCCGGATGCCGGAAGCGGGTGCCCCGCGGCGAGGAGCAGGACCAGCCCTATCGCGATCGGGCCGGCCGCTTTTCGGTGTCGGGTCGCCATCCGGCGCGTCTCCGTCAGAACCTGCAGGTGGCCTTGACCCGGAAGTTCCGGCCATCCTGCGGAATGGAATCCTGCAGGTGCTCGGGCCCGGCGGGATCGGCGAAGCGCCGGTCGAAGATGTTGTAGACGCTCGCGGACAGCTCCAGCCCTCCGGGAAGATTCTGCGCCAGAATAGTTGCGTTCGCCACCGTGTACGCCGGCACGGAGGGGATCGTTTTTCCCGGAAGGGTCTTCCTGCGGCCGATGTATTGCGCCTCGGGGGAAAGGAAGAGCTTCCCGGCGACCAGCGGAACGCTCAGGTTGGCCTTCGCCATGTCTTCCGGGGAATTGGGGAGGGGCCCGGAGTTCCGGGCTCTCGATCGCTGTTTCGCGTAGCTGACCCTGCCGGAGAGCCCGCCGGCCTTCTTCCCCTCCAGCTCCAGCTCTCCGCCGTTCGCGACGATCGAGCCGTGGTTTCTGAAGACGATCAGGCCGTCGGCCGGGTCCAGCTCCGCGTGGATGAGCTGGTGGATGCGGTAATGGAAGGCCGCCGCCGTCCCTTTCCACCGGACGCCGAAGGCCTCGGCGTACCGCTCGAGGACGGCCTCGTACGAGTGGATCTCTTCCGGCCGCAGCCCCGGATTCGCCTTCTGGGTCTGGAGATTGTCCCCGTAATGCAGCTCGTAGTCGGTCGGCGCCCGGAACGCTTTTCCGTAAAGGAGCTTGGCCGCCGTCTTCTCCCGTGGATGCCAGATGAGGCCGACGCGCGGGTTCCACGTCCCGCCGAAGGTGTCGTAATAGTCGAACCGGATCCCGGCGTTCAGGATCCATTTCGGGTGGAAGCGGAATTCGTCCTGGAAATACGCGGCGGCCACGTAGGAGGAATGATGGGAATCGAGGTTGGGCGCGGGGCCCCCCGCGTCGAAATTTGTCTGTTCCACCCGGAAATTGCTTCTGTACTCCGCTCCCGCCGTCAGCCGGTGCCGCTCCCGGAACGTCTTGACGGTCTTCAGCTCGGCGCCCCACGAGCGCCCCTTGCCGAAGTCCTTGTTGACGTCCGGGAAATAGATGTAATCGCCCCAATACCGGTAATCGTCATAGAACGCTCGCGCCAGCACGTTCAGCCCGCGGGGGAGGTCCTTCTCGAACCGGAGATCCAGGTAGGTGAGCTGGTCGACGGTATAGGTCCGATCCGTGTTGAAGGTCGTCCCGTATGGGGCCGTGGGGATCCATTTTCTGCGGTAGCTGCGCGATGCCTCCAGGGTGAAGTCGCCCCGGGAGGCCTTCGCGAACACGTTGTAGAACTTTTCCCGGTCGGCGTTTGCCGCGAGGCCGTTGTTGGTCGCGGGATCGTCGAATTCCGGGAAGAACAGGTCCTGGCCTTCGCTCCGGGAGACCGTGCCGGATACGAGCAGCTCGGCCTTTTCCGGGAAATCCCGGCCCAGCGTCGCCCTCCCCTGGAACGTGCGCCACCTTCCGGCGCTGCCGGCGAGCTCCGCACCGTCGACCTCCCTCCCCCGTTTCGTGAGGACGTTGATGATGCCGAAAAAGGCGTTCGATCCGTACAGGGAGGAGCTGGGGCCGCGCACGACCTCCACCCGCTCCACGAGGTCGATATCCAGGGGGAAATCGTTTCCGATCATGGCCTGGTCGTAGACGCTGTTGTTGATCCGGTGGCCGTCCACCAGGAGCAGGACCCGGGTGTTGTAGTCCCCGGGAGGAAGGAATCCCCTAATGCCGAGGTACTGGTAGTTCCGGTCGTCGGTGACGTGAAGCCCCGGGATCGACCGGAGCAGGTCCGCCAGGTTTCTGTATCCGTTCTTGCGGATATCGTCCGCGGTCAACACGCTTGCGTACGAAGGCGCCTCGTTCGTTTTCTGCTCGTACCGGGAGGCCCCGACGACGGTCACGTTCATCAGCGACTCGAGGCTCATCTCGGTCAGGTCGATGGCCCCGAAGGCTTCGCCGGGCGCCGTCAATGCCAGGGCAAGCAGCAGGGGAAGGAGCCGCGGAAGAAATTTGTGCCGTGCCTTCTTCTCGAAAAACATGCCGATGCCCCCGGAAAGGGAATTTTTCCGAAATCGGTTTCTTCATCGGTATTTCCAGGGAAATCCTTAACCCGCATTTCTCACCAGCCTCCTGCTGCGGCGGCGGATACGGGCACACCTACTGCGTTGTGCCCCTCCCGCCGGGAACGGCATGATGGTGCCGGCGTCCGGGGGTACCCCAGGGAGCGTTTCTTTCCCGGGAGTGGGGCGCTCGGTCGGGC
>JBFLWB010000060.1 GCA_040758155.1 Thermodesulfobacteriota bacterium | reverse complement strand
CCCTTCGCATTCATGGACGACGGCGCGAAGAAGGAGATCCGCCGGTGCCTCCTGAAGGCCGTCGCCATCCCGGGATACCAGGTGCCGTACGGATCGCGGGAGATGCCCATCGCCCGGGGATGGGGGACTGGCGGGATCCAGATCACCCTGTCGCTGGTGCTCCCGGAGGACGTCCTGAAGGTGATCGACCAGGGGTGCGACGGGAGCGTGAACGCCGTCAACATCAAGAAGTTCCTGAAGGCGGTCGCCGGCGTGGAGATCACGACGGACACCCGCGCGGCCACCGTGGTCCAGACGCGCCACCGGATCCCGGAAGAGCGGATGACCGGGGAGCAGATCCTCGTGCTCCAGGTCCCGTACCCCGAGGCGCTGCGCGAGGTGGAGGCGTCCGAGACGGAAACCCGCCGCATGCATGCGGAGGCGGACTACGAGCGGATGTGGCTCCTCCTGTACGAGGACATCGTCCGCTACGGGGAGATCCGCATCAGCTACCGGTACCCGGTGACCGTGAACGGCCGCTACATCATGGATCCGAGCCCGATCCCCCGCTGGGACGTCCCGAAGCTCCATATGGCGGACACGCTCTTCCTCTTCGGCGCCGGCCGGGAAAAGCGGATCTACGCCATCCCCCCTCACACGCGGGTGGAGCCGCTGGAGTTCGAGGACCACGCCTTCCGGGTGGAGGATTTCTCCGGAAAATCGTGCGCCCGCTGCGGCGCGGCGGACACGTTCCTGGACGAGGTCATCGCGGGGGAAGGAGGGGAGCGAAGGCATTACTGCTCCGATACGGGGTACTGCGACAAGAGGGCGGCTAAGTGGACCCGCTGATCCGCGTCCGGGGATTGACGAAACGCTTCGGGGCGGGGTGCGCGCATTGCCGGCGGGCCACCGGTCCCGATCGGGAGACGAACCGGTGCCCCCATTGCGGTTCCGTCCTCGCCTGCAACGACGTCTCGTTCGACCTGTACCCCGACGAGGCGCTCGGCGTCGTCGGGGAAAGCGGTTCCGGGAAAAGCACGCTGGTGCGCCTGCTCCATTTCGAATGGGAGGCCACCGGCGGGACGGCGTCGCTTCACCGGCAGGCCGCGGGCGGCGGGCCGCCGGGGCTCTTTCCCGACGGCGAAGCGTGGAGCCGGAACCTTCTGGAATTGAGCAGCTTCCGGAAGCGGCAGCTTCGCAACGCCATGATGGGGATCGTCTATCAGAATCCCGTCCTGGGGCTGCGGATGTCGGTCAGCGCCGGAGGCAACGTGGCCGAGCGGCTGCTGGGCGCCGGGTGGCGCAACGTCGCCGACATGCGAGCGAGGGCATCCGGGCTGCTGGAGCGGACGGAGATCCCGGTCGAGCGGATGGACGAGCCGCCGAAGAACTTCAGCGGGGGGATGCAGCAGCGGGTGCAGATCGCCAAGGCGCTTTCGAACAACCCCGTCCTCCTGTTCCTGGACGAGGTGACGACCGGGTTGGACCTTTCCGTCCAGGCCCGGGTGCTGGACATGATCCGGGCGCTCCGGGACGAGTGCCGACTCTCGATGCTGGTGGTGTCGCACGACCTGGGGGTGATCCACCTGCTTTGCCAGCGGACGCTGGTGATGCGCTACGGAAGGATCGTGGAGGCGGGTCTTACGGACCAGATCCTCCAGGATCCGCAGCACCGGTACACGCAGCTCCTGGTGGCGTCGCAGCTGTGACCGGGGGAGGGGACGCTTGATCCGCGTCGAGAAGCTGTCCAAGACCTTCACGCTCCACGTCCTGGGAGGGAAGTCCATCGAGGCGCTCCGCGACGTCTCCTTCCGGGTGCCGTCCGGCTCCTTCCTCGGGCTGGCGGGGCCGAGCGGCGCGGGGAAAAGCACGGTCCTGAAATGCATCTATCGGATGTATGTGCCGTCCGGCGGAGCGGTCCTGTACGAATCCGAGGCGCGCGGCACCGTCGACCTGGCGAAGCTGTCCGACCGGGAGATCATCGGTCTCCGGAGGAAGGAGATCGGATACGTGTCGCAGTTCCTCAAGGTGATCCCCCGCGTCCCCGCGCTGGAAGTGGTCATGGAGCCGATCCTTGCGAGGAACGGCCTGGCGCGGGAGGAGGCGCGCGCGCGGGCCTCCCGGCTCCTTGAGCGTCTCCGCATTCCCCGCGGCCTGTTCGACGCGTACCCCGCGACCTTCAGCGGGGGGGAGCAGCAGCGGATCAACATCGCGCGGGCCGTCGCCTGGAAGCCGCGCCTGCTCCTGCTCGACGAGCCGACCGCCTCCCTGGACCGGGAATCCGCGGAAGCCGTGATCGCGCTGCTCAAGGAGCTGCGGGAGGAGGGGACGACCATGATCGGGATCTTCCACGACGCCGGCCTGATGGCATCGGTGGCCGACGCGGTTCACCGGATCGGTTGAGGAGGTCGGGGAAACGCGCCATGCGCGGCGATTTCATCGTGAGAAACGCCCGCCTTTCGACGCCGTCGGGGATCCTCGAGGGGATGTCGATGCGCGTCGAGGACGGCCGGATCGCCGGGATCCGCGCCGGGGAGCTGCGGGGGCCCCGGGAGATCAACGCCGGCGGGAACCTCCTGCTCCCGGGATTCGTGGACATCCACTCCGACGCCATTGAAAAGGGGATCGAGCCGCGCCCCAACACCTTCTTTCCGGTCGACGTCGCGGTCCACGAGCTGGACAAGAAGATCGCCGGTTGCGGCGTCACGACCGTGTACCATTCCCTCTCGTTCGCGGAGATGGAGGTCGGGCTGCGCTCCAACGGCATGGCGGCCGGCATCGTCCGGCAGGTGAACGGTCTTTCCGGCTGCCTCCGCGTGCGCACGAAGGTCCACGTGCGGTTCGAGGTCACGGACGGCGGCGCGGTGCCCGTCCTCGAGCGGCTCATCCGGGACGGCCAGGTCCACCTCTTTTCCTTCATGGACCACTCGCCGGGACAGGGGCAGTTCCGCGATATCGGTGCTTTCAAGCGGTATTACGGGCCGGTCTACCGGAAAAGCGACAGGGAAATGGACGACATCATCGCGCGGAAGCTGGAGGCGCGCGGAAACGGGTGGGAGCGGGAGCTGAAGCGGCTGGTCGGGCTGTGCGGTGAACGGGGGATCGCGGTGGCCTCCCACGACGACGATTCCCCGGAAAAGATCGCCTGGCTGAAGGGGCTGGGGGTCGGCCTGACCGAGTTTCCCGTCAATCTGCCGGCTGCCGCGGCGGCGAGGGAGCTGGGGATCCGGGTCTGCCTGGGCTCGCCCAACGTGGTGCGCGGCGGATCGCAGGCGAAGAACCTGGACGCGCGGGAGGCCATCCGGCTGGGGTGCGGCGACATCCTCTGTTCCGACTATTCCCCGATGACGCTGCTCCACGCGGTGACGGCGCTGACCCGGCTCGGCATCCTGCCGCTGCACGAGGCCGTCGAAATGGCCAGCCTCCATCCCGCGCGCGCCGTCGGGATCGACGCGTTCACCGGGTCGCTGGAGGAGGGAAAGGATGCGGACCTGCTGATCGTAGACGACGAGGGAGCGGTTCCCCGGATCCTGAAGACGTTCGTCCGGGGAAGGGAGGTGTTCTCGTCCTGCTGAGCACCGGTATGGGAATCTTTCCCGGCAGGTTGGGCTAAAATGGGCCCATGCGTTTCCGGGAAGGATCCGCGGTCGTGCGCACCGCCGTTCCGGCGGTCCTGCGCGGCGCCCTGTTCGCCTTCCTGCTGCTCTCCTCGGCGGCGGTCCTCTATTCGACGTTCCTGAACGCCCGGACGATCCGTTCCCTGGCGGAGAGTTCCCTCGAGAGCACGGCGCTGGCCCTCTCCTTCTCGGCGGAAAGCGCGCTTCGGCTGTCGGGGGATCGCCGGGGGGAGGATGTCCGGGAGATCCTGTCCGACCGGGTCGTGGCGTTCGCCCTGATCGCGGACGCCGGCGGGAAGATCCTCTTCCACACGAATCCCGCCCGGGTCGGGCGCTCCCTGGAAGAGGGCGGTCTCCGGACATGGCTCCAGGGCGGCAGGCCGCACGGACGGAGGGTCACGCTGGGGACGGGGCTTCCGGCCTACGAATACAACTACGTCCTCCATCGCCCGGACGGCGGCGCGGAGCTCCTCCGATTGGTGATCCACACGGCGCGCGCGGATCTGCTCCTCGGCGACATCCGCCGGATGTGGTGGGCGGTCGGCGCGGCCCTCGCCGTCCTGTGGGGCGTCGGCATCGCCCTCGAGCGCGTCCTGACGCGGCAGCTTCGCCTCCAGGAAGAGGCGGGCCGGCGGGAGCGCCTGGCGCTGATCGGGCAGATGACCGCCGCGCTGTCCCACGAGATACGGAACGCCCTCGGGAGCGTGAAGGGCTACACGCAGTGGGTGGACGAGAAGGTGGATCCGTCCGACCCGCGGAAGCAGGGGCTCGCGTTCGCCCTGAAGGGGATGGGGAGGATCGAGTCGCTCGTGAACGAGCTTCTCCTGTACGCGAGGCAGGAAACGTACGCCATCGGGCCGGTCGATCTCCGGGCGCTGGCGGAACCGCTGGTCCGGGAGGAGACCGCGGGGTGGGGCGGAAGGGCGGAGACGGAATTCGGCGATGGGGCGCGTGCGATGGCCGATCCGGAGAAGCTGCGGCGCGTCCTGTCCAACGGGATCCGGAACGCGGTCCAGGCGATGGGCGGGGAAGGCTCCCTGCGGGTTTCCGCGCGCCCCGAGGGGAACCGGGTCCGGCTGCGCATCGAGGACAGCGGGCCGGGGATCCCCGAGTCGGAGCGGGACCGCCTGTTCACTCCTTTCCACACGACGAAGACCGACGGGACGGGGCTCGGTCTGGCATACTCGAAAAAGGCGATCGAGGGGATGCGGGGAAGCATCGCGCTGCGGAACCGGGAGGGCGGCGGGGCCGTCCTCGAGATCTTCCTTCCGATGGAAAGGTGAAGCCGCCGTGCCGAAGAAGCTGCTGGTCGTCGACGACGACGCGATGATGCGCTCGTTCCTCTCCGCCGTGCTGCGGGAAGAGGGGTACGCGGTGGAGGAGCAGGGGAGCGGGACCGGGGCGCTCGAAGCGCTGCGGCGTTCCGAGTTCGACCTCGTCATCACGGACCTGCGCATGCCGGATCTCTCCGGCATGGAGGTGATGCGGGAAGGGCGCGCCCTCCGCCCCGAGGCCCGCTGGGTCATCGTGACGGCCTACGGCTCGATCGGCGGCGCCGTGGAGGCGATGAAGGCGGGCGCTTCGGATTACCTGACGAAGCCTTTCCGCGACCCCGACGAGCTGCGCCACGTGGTGCGCCGGGTGCTTCGGGAAGCGGAGGCGGAGGCGAGGATCTCGCTGCTGTCCGAGGAGCTCGGGAAGCGCTTCCCCCCGGCGGAGATGATTTTTCTCGGCGGGAAGATGGCGGAGGTGCACCGGCTGGTGCGGGAGGTGTCCCCGACGACCGCGACCGTCCTCGTCACGGGGCCGAGCGGAACGGGGAAGGAGCTGGTCGCGCGCGTGATCCACGCGTCGAGTCCGCGCAGGGAAAAGCCGTTCGTGGCCGTGCAGTGCTCCGCGCTTGCGGAGACCGTCCTCGAAAGCGAGCTGTTCGGGCACGAGCGCGGCGCGTTCACCGGCGCGGCCGCCCTGCGGAAGGGGCGCTTCGAGCTGGCGGACGGAGGGACGGTTTTCCTCGACGAGATCGGCGACATTTCGCCGTCGGTGCAGGTGAAGCTGCTCCGGGTGCTCCAGGAGAGGTCGTTCGAGCGCGTGGGGGGGACGCGGCCGATCGAGGTCGACGTCCGCATCGTGGCGGCGACGCACCGGGACCTCAAGGCGGAGGCCGCGGCCGGGCGCTTCCGCGAAGACCTGTATTACCGGCTGAACGTGTTTCCGATCGCGCTTCCCCGGCTTGCGGACCGTGAAGAAGCCATCGTTCCGCTGGCGGAATATTTCGCGGGGAAGTTCGCCGCCGCCTTCGGGAAAAAGGTTTCCGGGCTCTCCGCGGGCGCGTCCGAGGCGCTCCGGCGATACCCGTGGCCCGGAAACGTCCGGGAGCTCCAGAACGTGATCGAGCGGGCCGTGATCCTCGCCGCGGGGGAGATCGACACCGTCCACCTGCGGCTGGACACCGCCCCGGCGGTTGCGTCGCCGGGCGAGGGCGCGCTGCGCGCGAGCGAACGGGAGACGATACGGAAGGCGCTTGCGGAAACCGGCGGGAACCGCACGCAGGCCGCCCGGGTGCTCGGGATCTCCCTTCGGACCCTTCAGTACCGGATCAAGGAATTCGGGCTGTAGGGATGCATCCTTTGCGCGGCGGCACGCAAAAGATGCGCACCCGAGGATTCGGCGGGCCAAGGGATCAGCGGCGGAACCTGTCGGATAAATTATGATTTCCAGGATTCTTTTCGGATGGCACCACCCTTGCTCTTCCTTCGGGTAAAAGAAGAAACCCGAAGGAGGCAGGAAAAATGAAGACGAAGATCGGAGCGGTGATCATGGCGGGATTGTTTCTGGCCGGTACGTCCTCCGTTGCGCTGGCCAAGGGACCCGGGGGCGGTTCCGGCCGCGGGGTCGCGGTGCGTTCGGCCGCGGGGATGCAGTCGCAGAGCCAGGTCCGTGCGCAGAAACGGCTGCGCGACGGCTCCTGCGTCAACCAGGGGAGCGGCGCGCCCTTGAAGAAGGGAAACGCATATGGCCCGGGCGACGGCACGGGGACTGGGGTTCCCGTGCAGGACGGGACGGGGTATGGCGCACCGGCGAACCGGTAGCGCGGGAGTGACCGGCAGGAGCGGGGCGGCGCTCGCCCCGCTCCTGGTTCCGGCGCTCCTGGCGCTGCTGCTCGGCTTCCCGTCGGCCGCGCGAGCGGCGGAGGCCGACACGGTTCTGGCCGGCAGCGGGATCCAGTACCCGGGCGGGTTCGACCCCGACACGGTCGGCGAGGTCCGCGGGCGGATTTCCGATTCCTTCATTCCCGGGGACGGCCCCGTCCGGTTCCGCGTGGATACGGGGCGCGAGCGGTACACCGTTCTCGCGTCGCCTCCATGGTATTGGAAGGACGTGCGGGTCGACCTCCCCGACGGATCCGAGGTGCGGGTGCGGGGATCGAAGACCCTCGGAAAAGACATGTCCCTCTACGTCGTCGCCCAGGAAGTGGAGCTTCTCTCCTCCGGAAAAAGCTGGGTCTTCCGGGACGGGGACGGGCACCCCCTGTGGAAAGGGCGGAAAGGCGTGGCCGTCGGGAGCGGGATGGGAGGGGCGTCTCCCATGCGGCGCGGCGGCGGGGGGTCCGGAGGCGGTCCCGGAGGTCCGGGCGGCCGCAGGAGATAATCCCATGCAGGAATGGTATCGGAAGGGCCGCGCGGTGCGCGGATGCGGGACCGTGTTTGCCGCGCTGCTGGCGGGGATGTCGCTTCTATCGCCCGGGAATGCGTTCGCCGGGTGGGAGGCCGGCGCCCGGGCGGGGTTCGATACGAACGTCGGCCGCTCGGTCGTCGACGGAGAGGGCGACGTCTTCCTCCTCGGATATGCGGCGTACCTCCGTCCGGCCGACGGAGAGAGGCGGCTCGACTGGACGCTCTCCGCGATGGTCGAAGGGACCGCCTACGCCGATCTCTCCGACCTCGATTCCGGGGCGGCGTCGATTTCGCCGGGGATGTTATGGATCGTGCGTCCCGGGTGGACCGTGAATCTTTCGCCGTTTATCCAGGGAAAGGCGGTGAGCGACTCCGACCAGTCGGCATTCGCGTTCGGCGCGCGCGCCGACCTGCGCCAGGAACTGTCGCGGAAGCTGTATCTCGGCGAGTCCGTTTCCTGGACCGACAGTCGGGCCCAAGTGGAAACATACTCGTTCACCGAGCTTGCGGCAGGGATGGCGATCGGCGTGAACTGGACCGATGCCGTCTTCACCGAGATCGGATACCGGTACGCCAGGGGAGATTCCTTCCTTTCCCTGGGGACCACCGCGCTGGCTCCCGGCGGAGGGGGAGGAGGCATCGGGGGGCCCGGATT